>CATEWF010000001.1 GCA_949527715.1 uncultured Mycoplasmatota bacterium
ATATATAATATAATAATATACTCCTTATGAAGAAACATATTATTAAACTATAATAATCCCTTACGGGTATAATTTTATATTAAATGATTTATATTATACCCTTACGGGTACAAGTTCGTATTGTCCTATGTACTCAAATGAGTACGTTTAACTAAGATTAACCTCAAATATTTTGCATATTTCAAATTAAATCGTATCTTTGCAAAGTGAATTAAAAAAGAAAACAAATTAGAATAAAGTTATGACATACAAGTGTATTAAGGATGTATATTATGGAGACCATCTTCTGATAAAGAGGGGAACGTATATAATGATGATAATAACAATATTGAGTATGATGTTGCAGTTCCTTCAATCGGTAATACCATTATGAGAATATCTGAAAAGGATATAATTCAAAAGACCTACAAATATTATTATATTAATTCAGATGGATTTATATCAGAGTCTGTTAAATATATTGATCGCCATAAGGATGTATTTCTTGAAAATGCTAATTTGATGTTCAGCAGTTATGAGCAAGCGAGAAAGAAATTTAATGAAATAATGGGAGAATAAAAAGTTTATGTGTGAATTATTTGTTGCTATCTTAACTATTGTGATTGCATTGGTTACTATTTTTCAATTCCGTTTATTCAGTAGGATTGTAGATTGTGTAAAGGGTGATAATAAGAAAGAGAATTATATTGCGTATAATTTGATGTTATATACTTTTGTTCTGTTATTCCTTAATTTCCTATTTGCTATGTTTTTTCATATTATACTTGAATAGATAAAAAGAAAGATTAAGATATATGATTAAGTTCTATATAAATAATTTAATTAAGATTGAAATAACTGAATTGGGATTGATAGTCTTTATTCTATTGTTCTGTATGATTAATTACCAAATGGAAATTTGTTATATGTTCAATAAAGTAAAGAATTGGATTAAAAGTAAGATAGTATGAAAAAAGGTTTTAAATATAGGTTATCTGTTATTTGGTATTATATCAAATGTTTTATTGCAGTTGTAATATATGCTGTTCCTGCGTTTTCTTTATTCTTATCTTATGCTTTATGGGGTGGTGCAATGTTTCCAAAAGACCCTCGTGATGAAGAATATGTAAATGATGATAGTGAAGCGGAATATGATTCATATAGTTGGAATAAATAAGTAATTTCACATTAATTAACGCAAATAATTTGGTAGCCATAGAAAAAATGACTACCTTTGTATTATTAAAAAATAACCAAAAGGAGAAATAAGAATATGAAGCCGATTGAAATATTAGTTATTGTAGTTCTATATACAATAACGATTATCTTAATTACGAGCGAAACCAAAAGGGCATATGGAAAAACCAAATACTATAATAAGGTGCTTGTATTTAGATATATTCTATATGTATTGGTTTTTCTTCTGATTGCTTGTTTAAGAATATTTTGTTTTAAATGAAAATTAATTGATATATTATGGCTTGCATTGATAAAACGTATGTTAATAATTACGAGGATTGGAAGAAAGTAGTAGACTATGCTAAAAATACCTCATTTACTTGTCCTAATGGTATTGTGTTAAATCTTATTGATTATTGTTATCACAAATATACTGAAAAGGAAATTAGGGAATGGTTGGATAGGTCAAAAGAGGTACCTGTGTTGAATACTTCTAATTCAGTTGATTATTTCCTTATTAAGTATTGTCCTTTGGAAATAGTTCAGAATAGAATGAAAGAAGTGTATGATATAGACTTTTATAATTCAGTTAAAAATGGCACTTCAAAATATGATACATTTGTAAAAGGACAGAATGTAGGAAAACATTTTAAGGTTATTGAAAAGCCTAAATACAATAAACTTGCCAAAGTGTTTTTAAATCGTAGTAAGAGATATGCAAAACAATCATACGATGTTCAGACTGATTTGTCAGTCGATGGTTATAATGAGGAAAAAGATATTTGGGTTATGAATGACGAATTGGGACGTATTGATAGCAATACTGCTACTACAAATTGTAGGTCATTTAAAGCCATTTGTCGAAAGATTATGAAATGGAATTTTCCTATTGGTACAAAGGTTTATTTCTTTGGGCGATATATCGGTGAATATGGGTGTATTCAAATAACTAAATAATTTAATTGAATATGAAACTATCAAGACAAATAAAAAGGAAATTCAAGGATGAAGTCTTTACTAATCTTATAAAAGAAGATATAGAAAAATACGGAAAACCTAGGCATAGCATTAATAGTGCATATATCGGTATTGAATGGGCGATTAATAATATTGAAGATATTAAAAAGTTAATTGTGGATATAGAAAAAGCAAATTAATATTTTTTAACTGAAATAAATTTGGTAATATCAGATTTTCTTCTTACCTTTGCAGTATCAAATTTAACAAGTAATTAAATGAATAATTTTATGAAGAAATTTTTTATTGTAATGGTAATGTTTATGTGTGCAACTATGGCTGTTAAGGCTCAAGATAAATTTATCACACATTGCACAATAACAACTTATAACCCTACAAAGGCACAGACAGATGACTCTCCACTTGTTACTGCAAATGGAACTAAAATTTGTCCTAAGAAGTTAAAAGAAGGAAAATTGAAGTATGTTGCTGTTTCAAGAGATTTGCGATGGTGTTTGCCTTATGGCAGTATAATTCATATTGAGGGACACGGACTATTTGAAGTAGTAGATACTATGCACCCTAGGTTTGACCATTATATTGATATATTGCAACACGAAAGTCAACCAAATTTTAAAAAGGAAAAGATTAAAGTAACATTGATTAAAAAGCCTAAAAAGAAATGACGTTAAAAGAATTTAAAGATAAATTGGAAAGTATTCCTGATGATGTAGATTTAAGGGATATAGAAATACCTATTACCATAGGACAGCGTAGGAATTGCAAACGATTCATAACAATATATTTAGGTGATTATCGTATATGTGGAACTGAATTTATAGGAAATGAAATAGTATATGATACAAGTGCAAGACTTGACAATGTAGCAGATAGTATATTATTGGCATTAAAATAAGATGAATAGAGAAAAAATATTGTTCTACCCCACAATATCATAAATGGAGAAATGAATTATATCAACAAAAGTTTATCCTTCGTAATTTGGATAAAAGCAATATACCTGCAATTATAAGTTGTGAAGAACATATTAAAGAATTAAAAAAATTAATGAAAATATAAAAGATAAAGTATTGCTTATTTTAACTACATTAATTTGTTCAGTTATTCTTGTAAGTTGTTATGTTAATACAAATCGGCAAGAAACAAGAGATAGAATGTTTGCTGATAAGGTACAAGAAATAACATATAAAGGACATAAATATATTTTTTATTCTAGTGATATTTACAAGGCAGGTCTTTGTCATGATCCCGATTGTCCTTGTTTAAAGAAAGATAGTATTAAATAATAATTTAGTTATGTGGAGTGTTAAAGTTGATTTAAGTCCCGAAGCACGTAAGTGTTTTGAAAATGGTGAAAATTGGTGCATCCCAGGACAATGGGCAATTTATTATAAAAAACATTTTTGGAGTAAATGGGAACAATATCATCAGACTTATGCCAGTAAAGATTGGGCGATAAGTGAGGCAAAGGAAATTGCTCAAATACCTTATAAAGTTAAATAAATTAATTTATGAATACAAGGCGATATTATAGAGAGTTACACGTTTTTGAACTCATTGAGTATCTTAATAAAGAATATGGTATAGAACTAACTGATTATCAAAAGAGTAAAATTCGATGTGCTCATAGAACGTGGTTGTATAGATACGGAGAACTATACAATAAGGAAAAGGAAGAAAAACATAATAGATTTTATTATATTAAAGAATTTCTTATCCGTCTTATTGGTATTCCTATTTTTTTGATTGCAAGTATTTCATTTAGGTTTATTATCTGTCCTATTCTGTTTATCCTCACAGGTAAGGATTTATATTATTTTACCGTAACATATAAAAAGGGGGCTATCGGTCATTTCTTTGAAAAGTGTGCGGAGAGATTAAATTTGCTATAAATACATAAATAAAATAATAATTGTTATGACAAAAGCGATGCTTGAAGAACAAGTTAAAGAACTTCAAGAGAGAATATCAAATCTTGCAAATGAAAGAAACGACCTTTGTAATAAATTATATAAGGCAGGTACATTAATTGATGAGTTGAAAGAAGAAAATAAGAAACTTAATGCTTATGTTGATGCTTCAAAAAAATCACTTCAAGTTTTAATGAGAGATGTAATTGAAGAAGAAATCAAGAACAATCTTCAACTTAAAGAAGGTGATTATAATGATTATTATTCAAATGGGTCTGTTATAGAACTTTATTATAAAGAACAAAATCTTGGTCAAGTAAGTATAACGACAAAACAATGGTCAGAGGATTGAAAACATAAAAATTACATAAATATGGAAGTTCCAATTTTAGGTAAAGAGTATTATTTCTTTGATGATGGAAAAACGAGTCCTTCACGCTGTTATAAAGCAAAGGTAGTAGGCATTTATCCTTACAAGTCAGAACTTATCGTAGATACGTTTGATTATGACTTGGAAATGATAGTACAAAAACCTATACAAGAAATACATAGGAATGAAGTAAATGACCATCGTCAAGGAGAGAATTTTAAGGTACTTTGTGGAGATACAACAACAGGCGCCCCGTGGCTGTATGCAGAAAAGACTGATTATTTTATTAAATGTGAGATTAAAGGTTATGATGAAAATCCTATATGGTTTGCGAGAACAATTCACAATGGATGGTTTTCTATGAATGTTACAAATAGTTGGCAGTCAGGAACTCTTGATGTTGATGGAAAAAAGTATGAAGAAGCCAAACATAATTTTGATATGTATAATTATGATGGTTTTTATGACAGCGAAATAATTGCAAAAGGTGAGTTTATTGAGAATTAAATAATTTAATAAAGGGTAGGAATTACATCTTATCATTTATTTTTGTTTTATTAACAATAATAATTTGGTTATTTCAAATAAAAGTATTACCTTTGTAGTACAAATTAAAACAGAAAACAAAATGAGAACAATCGCAACAGAATATCGTGGTTATACTGAAGGTAGTTATACCATTAAACTTGTTACCAATAACAAAGAAAATAGTAATGGCATATATGTTATTACAGACCCAAAAGGTTATGAACACGAAGCAGGTATATGGGAACGTATAAAGGATAAGAATAACTATATTTATTGCGGTTTATCTTTTGCAGAATTGTCTAATGATGTTAGACGTAAAAGATATTATAAGCGTATTGATATGATGGAGAATAAGTTGTTTAGATTTATAAAAGAAAACGAAAACAGATATTAATATATATATATATATATATGAAATTACGCAAAATTAGTATAGATAATATAGAACGTATTTTTTCTAATATATCTCTTATTAATGAACAGATTAAAGGTAGAGATATAGGTATTCAGAAAAGTGGGTTTTATGGTTTAAAGAAGTCCATTATACATTATGTTATTACATTGATTAATCGAGGTATCTATACCAAAGATGAAATAAGTTATCGTATTCTGGGTGTTGAAAGACAACTCATTGAAGATGGAAATCAGACTAAGGATTGGATGCTTGTTGAGTTTTTGGTTAATAATAACACATATTTGTATCATACTGAACTTAGAGGTTTAACGATATGTAAAATTTTGGATGAATATGTTAAGACAAATAAAGTTACATTAACCAAATATAATAAAAAAACTGAAATAGTATTTTCTAATACTAACGAAGAATTAAGGAATATGTATGCTGAAGTAATTGATATTATGTGTCAGTTAAATTGGTGTATATATAGAATTTGCGATAATGAAACTTTCATTAATATCATATCAGCAAGATATAATAATTTAGTTATTAAGATGCAGGATGATGGCTCATTTGGAAAGTTTAAAAATAAATTAGTTAAGATAAAAGTAAAAAAGAAAGTATGGGTTGAAAATATCCTTTTAAGCGATTTACGATTTAATTGTCATAACATTTTTCGTAAAATAATGAAGGATAAATTTTTAATTAATTATAATTTTAAATAGTTTATGGAAACATTATTTTGCAGAAAAAACCTATGGAAACAATACTAAATCAGTATTTTTCAAAACCTATGGTTGTTACAAGAATAGAAAAGGATAATGAAAACAATATATACTTTCTAACAGCATTAACTATACCAGGATTACACGAAACTAGATGGGAATATCGGGATGGGATTAGAGATAATGAATATCCTGATACACCGATTAAGGCTTGTTATGGTGAAATTAAAAAAGATGGTAAGTGGTATTATTTTTATAATGTGTTATTTAATGATACAATTTTTAAACCAAAAATAGATAAATATTGTGAGGATGCCATAAGAAAATATGTAGAAAATGGGAAAGACAAATTTCAAAATGTAAGAATACAAATAATTAAAGCATATTATAATAATGCCTTATTTTATTTCAATAAGTTATTAATGAAATTCAATTTATTAGAGAAATAAATAAATTATGAGTGAAAGAGAAACTGAACTTAAATTTGTTCATTTTAATGAAGATTATTATACACTTCAATATAGAGAAAAGAATTTTGTTCCAAAAGAAATCGAACCATCATCATTTTTTGGTAGATTAAATAGACTTATTTTTGGAAAGAAATACACCAAAAATAAATGGCGAACATTATATCATTTTTGCTATGGTTGGCAAAACGAATGGATTCATAAGGGTTTTCATCCTTCAGGTTGGTGTCAGGAATATCTTGTAAGATATAAAGAAATTGAAGAAACAAAGAAAAAATTTAACACCATTGAAAAGATTAATGAATTTATTGATAAATCTAATAAACATTACAATAAAATGGTAGAGATATATGAAGAAGAAACAAAACAATATAAAGAAGTCATATATTAAATACATTATCCTATCTGTATTTACTTTATTTCTATTTTCTTCTTGTATAAGAAGTGAAAGATATAAGGTAGAGGATATTAAGGTCGTATTTGAAGAAGTCGTAGAAAGGGAATACAAGCAGTCAGGTAAACGTATTTTAAGAGAGCAGAGAAGAAATACATATACTGATACTATCAGAATATATCAAGTAGTATTTGTTAAAGATACTATTAGGGATGTTTGTATAATGGAGCATAAACCTCATTATTATAACATAGGTGATAGTGTTACAAGATATTTTATGAATTAATTTTTAAATGAGATAAAATGAAAGATATTAGAATTATACAAGTTATTGAAGATAAAACGTATGAAGTTCAAAAACGCAAACAAAATGGTAATTGGGTAACAATAGAATCTTCTTCTGATTATATTGAAATTTTACAGGAATATTTAGAATTGACTAATCCTATTAAAGAAAAACGTGTTGTTAATGATATTACGTTTGCACTACGTTTCAAGCACTTTTTGAATGATATTAAAGTATGTGATGCCGCTAGTGAAGA
Organism: uncultured Mycoplasmatota bacterium; assembly: GCA_949527715.1. Lineage (GTDB taxonomy): Bacteria > Bacillota_I > Bacilli_A > Mycoplasmatales > Mycoplasmoidaceae > Malacoplasma_A. The sequence goes on from CATEWF010000001.1 coordinate 7,470, forward strand.
AGAATTAGATTATCTGAAACGTGTGGCTGATAAATTGCTTGATTATCAAATCAATACGGCAGAGAAAAATTCTGATGAATATCGTTATTTTGTTAATAATGGATTAATTAAAGAGAATTAATTATGTTAAAAGAAGAAGCATACGTTACTGATTATAATATGTGTGTAACATTATCCAAATTAGGATATTGTGAAGGTAGTGAATATGGAATAACACAATATACAGAAGACTTTATTTATGATGGAGACCCTAGTCATCCTGAAAGTCATAAAAAGGGTGATATAGAGGTTGTGCGTTTATATACTAAGAATAAAGAAGATATGGGATTATATGAAGTTCCATTGATTTATGAAGTAGGTAAATGGCTACGAGATAATAAAAAACTTAACATTATGGTAGAATATGATGTAGAAAAACATAAATATATAAGCCTTGTGCAAAATATGATAAAGAATTATATATCGTATTTGAAAGGTAAATTCGATTCGTATGAAGACGCATATAAAAATAGTATTAAATTTTGTTTAAAGTATATATGAATGTAAGTTCAATAAAACATATAGCAAAATATGGCACAAAATTATAACAGAGTAAGTGTTTACTCACACGATGAATTTGATGAGAAAATGTATCGTTTAGGTATTGATACATTTAATGTAGTAGAAGAAAAGGATAAGGCTTTTATTTCCATTATAGGTACTAAAGAATGTCGTGAATATTATTTAAATGAGGGAGATATACAACATTGGTTCAAGGAAAATACTGATAATGTAATTAATCTTGATTTTGATGATATTGATGATGATAGTGTAGAATGGAATGGTCATACCTTTTATGGCATTACTGAACAGCAAGCAAAAGAATTATGTGATTTTATTGAAAACAATATAGGTAAGAATTTTTATATTCATTGCCGTGCAGGAAAATCACGTTCTCAAGCAGTTTTCTCATATATAGTTAATATGTATGGCGAAGAATATGGATATAGTGAAAAGTATAGTGGCAGAAAGGAAAATCCTTGTCTTACTCCAAATGTAAGAGTGTTATCAATGCTTAAACGAGAATATTATAAGAAACATAATGCTCATTATTGGGGTCATCTATTTCCATGTATTTAATATAGAATAGTTTTATGGAATACTTTTTTGTATATTTAGCCACTATAATTATTTCTTGTTTATTTTCTTTTATATTTTGTTATAGGTGTTATAACAAATATGTTGCTTTTCAAGGTAAAGGTTTAATGTATATATCATTTCTATTGTTTAGTGTTTTAATTCCATTTTTAAATGTAATAGTAAGTTTTTATTATATGATTAATATATTTGAAAAATTTAATTTTAAAAAGTATTATAGAAATGAATTAGATAACTTTTAATTTAATTAATTTGAATAATGTACGAAGGAATTAAGAAATTTGAAGAACGACATAAGGATTCTTATATAAAAACAGATAGAATTATTATGTTTGAAGTCAGTTATAATGGTGGTTTGCATTGTTGTTTTTCAGATTATGTAAATAAATCAGACACTTCTGAAAGAGTTTGGTTTGATTTTACATTAATTGATATAGATAATAAGGATTTTGGTTGTGTTGATTTTAAAGTAATTAATAAACCAATAGATGAATTGATTGAAAAACATTATGCTAACGAAATTAACCTATGGTTTAGAACAATGAGTATAGATTACTTATCAAAGATAGAAAAATTCTATACTAATTACGATGAAGCGGTTGAACGTGCCAAAGAAATATACTATGATTATAATCAGCCATTTGCAAATTACGATGTGATACAATATTTTGATAATTGTTTTGATGGGTATATTAAAAAAGATATAAGTAAAAGGGAAGCAATACGAATACGAAACGAATATACACAAAAGACAAATAGATATGCTGTTAGTTTCGGTATAAAGGTACATCCTTATAAGTAATTTAGTTTTATTAACTAAAATAATTTTGTATAATAAAATATTCTTCTTACCTTTGCAATACTAAAATAAAAGAGAAAGAATATGTTTGTAACAAATTGTTTTTTAAGAAATGTTTCCGAAGACCTTTGGACTGATGTTACTATAATTGGGTATGAGCCACAATATAGAACTTTTAAGTATAATTTGCAAGGTAAAAATCTTGTCTTAGAAGGTGGCACTTGGCATTGTACCGATTCTGATAACCATCCTAATTGTGTTGATTGTGGCGAAAACAAAAGACTTTTTATTTCATTAGCATTAATGTGTAATGATTCAGATGATTTACAATGGTATAATGTGAATGGTGATATGTGTTTTGTAAAGGCATTTGATAATGAAACTAAGGAACTTTTCGCAAAGCAATATGGTGAAGATTATGTAGCACGAAAAGCAACAAAAGAGGAAATAATTAATCACTTTAATTCAAAGAGGTAATAAAATGACACATACATTAGTAGTTTTATATGATGGTTTCCAACATAATAAAGAATTGGAAATTAAACTAAATGTATTGGGTGATTCTTATATGATATGGAAAAATACATATATCATTAAAACTGAATTTAATCCAAAAGAACTTTATGATAATTTAAAACGTAAAAGTTCTGATTATCGTAACATTTTCATTGCTGAAATTATTAATGAAGAAGATAGTGGCTACTATGGTTTTATGCAAAAAGAAGTATGGGATTGGCTAAAAGATAAACAATGATGTTTTTAATATTATTTAATAATAAAAATTTGGATAATACGGAAATTATCGTTACCTTTGCATCGTCAAACAAAAAATAATAGATAATATGAAAGGAAAAGTACGAGTATTTAAACATTCTTTTATGGGTATCAATGCCATAGATAAGGAGAATAAAGTTTGTTATTTGTTTAGAGGTAACAAATATCAAGTAGTCCCATTTTCTATAATAGAAGAAGTGTGTCAGGAATATAAAGGAGTGAATGTTGTTTATAAACCTTATAATATCCTATGCTATCAGCAATATGTTAAAACTTCTAACTATGGTATAAAGGGAGAAGATGTTAATAGAGAAGAATTTATTGAAAGTCTTAAAGATTATGAAAAAGTTGAATTAAAATAAAAAAATATGACATTACCAGTTTGTATCATAATTATTTGCATTATATTAATCATATTTTGCGGTTATCGCATACTTTATAGAGAAGAAGATAATAGAGAAGATAAAACTATTTCTCTTTTAAATATTATATTACTTACTATAATATTTACAATATCATTTTTAGATCTGCTTGCTATAAATTACCCAAAACCGACAGCCATAGATGTATATCGTGGAAAAACAGAATTAAATGTAACTAAAACATTTGCTAATGATAGTATTATTAAATGTGATAGTTCGGTAGTGTTTAAAACTTTAAAATAATAGGATTATGATGTACATTGCAGAAATACTTTCTATTATATTTGCTATTATGTCCCTTATACTTGACGATGTTAGTTACGCTTGTCTGTTTTTATTGTGGGCAATTTTATTTCATCTTTACGATGATAAAAATAGAAAAGATTAACTTTTATTAATACCAAATATTTTGTTGTTTCCTATTTTCTTTGTATCTTTGCAATGAGAATAGGAAACTTGTTTTTTAATATATGGCAAAAAATAATTCATTGTCTTATATAAGACGATATCTAAATACTTTTGAAAATGCGAAATGTAGTCGTGGTGTGAATAGTTCATATCACATTATTGATGATGTGCATATTAGGGTAAGTAACCATAATAAGAAAGTTACTAAGGACTATAATAAAAACGATATAGATATTGTATCTGCTATCAATAATGATAAATTTTATATTGTATCAGTTAAAAATAGTTTAGGTAATATGATTTTGGATTTGAATGGTACAAAAGAATTTATCCGCAATTATATACTAATAAAGAAGTTAAATATCTACAATAAAACCGAAATTTTTAATGGTAGTGGAGAGAAGAAAAATGAAGAATTTGGTTTAACAAATAGTGATAAAATTTTTGAAGTTGATAGACACGCATTTGGAGAATTTTTAACTAAAAAATATAAATGGTATACATATTTAACCGATGGAGCAAGAAAACAACTAAAAATGGCTCTTTTTAGTAAAAAAGATTTAACGATTGGAGGTTTAGATACTTTTTTAAATTCAAATTTAAATGAAATGGTTAAAAAGAAAATTCGTTTAAACAAAAAAATTGTAACAGAGGATATTATGAGTTGTTTTAAAATTGAAAGTAAATAAATTAATATGAGAACAATTAAATAAGACGAATGGATAAAACTTAAAAGTTACCATTGTGATAAAGGAAAACATAAGTTTAGAATAAATGAATTTGGTATCACTTGGTGCGTAATATGTGGTTCTCTTGGAAATTATAATTCAATAAGTAAACCATTGGAAGAAGAAGATAAACTATTAATTAGCAAATAAGTTATGGAAATAGGATATGTTATATTCATTTTGATTGTCCTTTATGGGGTATCTATGTATTATTTAAACAAATAACATTTATTAACTAAAAATATTTGGTCATCTCAAATAATATTATTACCTTTGCAGTATCAAATTAAAAACAGAAACAATTTAAAGATATAAAGTTATGAGATACTCAGTTAGAAAACATAGTTATAACGGAAATAATTGGGACACTTTTGACAAAGTAATGGAATATTTTGCCGAAAAGTATGTCAATGGTTCTATTGATGATGCTAAATGTTTCTTATATGACTTTGGTGAATATCTTGAGGAAGAAACAAGATTTCCTTGTGATAGAATTGTTCTTAACATATTCAATGGGTATAATGATAGGTTTGATTTGATATTGCAGTATAATGGTGAAAAAATTGTATGGTTGCAGATTAAACTTGAAAAATATGGTTTGATTAACCTTTGTAATTTTAGATACGAAAATGAAGGTTTTAAAAAGACTTTTCATAATTGTATTGAACAATATATTGATTCAATCAATAATAATATCTTTAATGATTGGTTGCGTAAGTGCAAGGTTAAATCTGAAGGTGATAACTCTATCAAACTTGTAAAATATGAAGATTATAAAGTGACTGATACAATACAGACTATTGTAGGCACTATTGAGCATATCTTTGATGTATATACTTCATTAAACGATAGATTGCGTTATTGTAATGGTACTTATTGGAGATTTGTTGATAATAACATTGATAGTCTTTATCATATATTTGTTAAAAAATTCAAGGGAAATTATTTTCTTATGAACGCAGTTAATCGTGGAGCATTGATTGACTAATTAGTAAAAAAATCTTAAAATATAAAAATATGCTTACAAAGGAAGAACTTGTTAAAATCGGTGTCAATGTAGATAACTTAACATATCCGAATGGTGAAATGAATGTAATTGTTCAATGTTTTGGATTTAGCGAAGAAGATATTGAAAATAATGAACGCACAGAACTTTCACCTGATATTTATCATCCTCGTAAAAATAGTGTTTGGTGTTGTAGCTATAATGGCGATAATATTCCATTTGCTAATAAAGAAGAAAAAGAAGATTGGGTTAAACATCTTAAAGATTCTGCTGAAAGACTTAAAATTATGTCATACTATCTTTCAAAACAAGCAGAAGAAATTGAAAAATTTGGTTATCCTAAAACAAATTGTTATTATCCAGAGTAATATTACTTTATTTAATATATTTGTGATTGACTAAAAAAAAATGAATAATAAATTAATATGGAAACAGGATTAATTGTAATTATAATTGCTTTAGTAGCAACAGCATTAGGAACTGCCATTGGTTTTTCTTGCGAAGATAAAACTTATGGATGGATTAGTTTAGTATTATTAGCAATAAATTGTTTTTCTTTAACAACGTATCTTCGTAATAAAGATAATGAAATAAAAGAAGAGACTACTTCGTCAGTTCCTACGACACTTGATGTTTATAATGGTAAAACTACCTTACAAGTTACTACTATTATGGAAGGTGACTCAATAGTAAAAACTGATACTATTGTGGTTTTTAAAAAGTAAATTGATGAGTAAAAAAGTTAAACATAAATGTACTACATTTAGCCATATTGATGAAGATGGTAACATAGTCGAAAAAAATAAAATATGTTATGATACAGATAAAGAAGCGATTGAAGCCGCTAGACGAGTTAATCTAAAAGAAAAAACTATACATAAGATGGTCGCTTATAAATGTGATGTGTGTCATAAATGGCATATAGGAAAAAGCAAACGTATTTTAACAGAAAAAGATAGAGAACATTACAAAAATGTAAAATCAAAACTTATATAATGAACAAACGTAGTTTTAAGAAGAAAAATAAAGATAACTTTTATAATCTTTATTATTTTAAGCAATATCTTGAATGGCTTAATTTATATAAGAGAGAAAAGCAGATGATAAGACTGCAAAAACAAGGAAGATATAAAGATAGACTTTTCTTTATTGGGATAACTGAATATTATATACAATGGTGGAAAAATAAAATTAATTAATATATGTGTTCGTTTATTAAAAATATTATTAGTTTATTTAGAAAGAAAGATAAATGTAATACCTATAATATAGTATCTCGCCCTAAAAATAATATTAAAGATATTATTAATAAGATTAAAAAGGAACGAGAAAGACTATATAAATTGGATTGGATGGAAGATGACTATTGCCGAATTAGTGAATGGGAATGGAGAAATATTGAGAGAAGTTTACATAAAATAGAAGATGGTAAATATTCTCTTGGTGGACATACTTTTAAAGTAGTTAATAATGAGAATGATGATACTTTGGAAGTTAGATATGAGGGTGGAATGACAGGTTATAGAAGGGGTGATATAAGTGAGGAAGAAGCAGTAATTAAGGTTTATTTAAGTATGTTAGATACTTCACACTATTTCCTATCTTAAAAATTAAATTAATTAATATGGGTGTTTTTATTAAGGCAGTTAAGCCATTAGATTTATTGATAGAAACTGAAAAGAATAATATCAATTTTGAACGATTGAATAATGCAGAAGAAACAACAGGTAATGATACAATTATTGTTTTTTCGTTAGATTTTAGTCCATTGGAACATCTAACCAAATTCAAGTATGGTTTGTATGTAGAGGGTGAACATGGCGAAAATGATTGCAGTATGGCATATAGCACTTATAATGCTTTTCGTGCTTCCATTTGTAAAATGGTAACTAACGAAGAATATAATGATTATTGCCGTAAAATTATGATGAATGAGATAGATTCATCAGAGCCATTTGTGGAATTTTTTTGGTTTGCCGATAATGAGGGTTGTTTCGATTATGCAGTTGCAGAAAAACTATATAAAGATTTTGAAAAATATTATAATACAGCATCTGAAATGCTTGATAGTCATTTTTTCAATTATTATAAATCTTATATGGCAGTCCTAAAAGATTGTATTGAATTAAAAGGGGTAGTTGAATATAGATAAATCGTTTTTACATTTATTAACTGAAATAATTTGGTAGTGAATAAAAAATTCACTACCTTTGTCTTATAATTAAGAGATAATAAATTATGAGGTATAAAACTATATTAAAGCATTTAAATAAGGCTTTTAAAAAAGCATTGGGGTGAAATATGTAAAGAATTTAAGTATTTATTCTCCAATAAAAAGTTTTTAATGTGGAGTTTAATAGTAGGTATATTATCAATAATAACATATAATTATCCTGCTGAAGTTTTTATATTCCTAATAATATCTTGTTTGTTGATATTAACAATGTGTTTTATGTTTGGTGTTTTTATATGCGTACCTATTATGTTTACTATTTATGTCTTTACATCAATGTGTGTAGATATATGTAAAACAAAGGTATATAAACAAATACCTTATATTATAAATTCTTTGATTGCAATATCTAGTATAGGAATAGGTGTAGGGTTTATTTATTATGTAATTAACATTGTTAAGTGGTATTGGAATACTTTTGGGCTATCTAATTTAGTGATGAATATTTTTTAATTTAAAATAAGAAATATAATGAAGAAAGAAATGTTACCATACAGCCATTTAGTCCTTTATGCAAAAGGTTGGCTTAGATTTCCGTGGATTAAAGAAACTGATTATTATAGGGAATTAAAGGTTGTATTGAATATGTGTGGTTATTGTGTAACTACAGAAGAAGATGTATTAAACCATATTCTTAATGCTGTTGATAACTTAAAAGAATTTTATTCTAAAAGAGGAATTAGTTTTATATGGGGATTAAATACCTATTTGGAATTAATAAGTGAAGCAAAAAAGTATCAGAGAATTTATGATATTAAAACATTTGAATTAGCATTAATACTTCATTGTATTTCTTGTTTAAGACAAATTGATTTACATAAACTTAATTGCCTTGTTTATAACATTGATTATAGGGTATATAGGGTTAAGTTAGAAACTTCAAAAGAAGCAATGACATATAAAGAGTGTCAAAAACATTTCTTTAAAAGTTTTAGTGATATGTTGTCGGGACAATCATACGATGAACAATGGTGGATTAAAAATTTAAAATCAATTCGTTAAAATATGAATTTTTTTATTATAACAGATTATTCTTTTAATGTTAAGGAACGTATTACGCCAGCGTTATTTGGTGTGAATTTTCTTTATGAGGTCAATGAAGTAAAGGTTAGAGATTACCTAAATAAAAGTGCTGATATATTAAAGAAACGAAATAAAGATTTCAATGTTGAAAGTACATTGAAATTTATTAAAGAAAATGTTTCTTATGTATTATCACACGATTATACAAAACATATAATTGATGTTCCCGAATTATCATATAGAATTATATGTATTGATAGCAAAGAGAGTGAAACACTATATTTTGAAGATGAAATAAATAAAGAAGATTATTTAGTATATTTTACTTCAAATTGCGGTTATAACATTATTGGTAATGATGTTCTTGTTAGTGGTGCTGTATTATCTGCTTTTATTGACGATGGTGTATGTGAATGGAAAGTAGAAAATATGCCATACGTTAAAATTATTGATTGTTTTGATGATATAGAAGAATTAATTGAGTTAGTTTATTTCAATAATGATAAGAAATATATTAAGGTAGTTAGTGAAGATAAATTTGGAGAATTATTTCTACTTAAAAATTATGTTCATTAAAAATGATATTAGTATTCTTTAACAAAAATAATTTGGTACTTTAAAATAAAAGTGATACCTTTGCACTATCAAAATTAAAAGATAAAACAATATGGAAAAAAGATTTTTTAAAATCATTAGCAACAAAATTGATTCAATCAATAATGATATCGCAAATCTTCGTGAAGATATTAGTAAGGAACAAGACACTATTATGTTTGTAAAGAACCTTCAAATGAATACCGAAGAAGTGTTTGAATTGTGTCGTTATTTGGACTTGCTGACACGTTTGAAGGTATATGTTGAAAATTATATCAGTAGAGAAGAAAATAAGGATTATAATATCATTATGGTGTTGGAACAAGCAAAAAACCGATATATGAATGACATGTTAAATCTTAAAGTTAATGCTTCTACTAGTAGTGTAATGTATAATCTACACGAGATGTGCCGAATGACAGCATATCAGAAGTTAATTAAGTTTATTAATCAACTGATTAGAACTTTAACATCAATTAACTAAAAACATTTGGATAATTCATATATTCTTACTATCTTTGCACTATCAAATAAAATATGAACAATATGAAAGGAATTAAAACTAAATTGTTGAAGATGCTACCTAATAACAAGTATGTATCATTCAAGAATAGTCATAGTTTTTCTATTGATGAAGTAACATATCTGTTATGGGGTATTGAAAGAGAAGGTAAGAACATTTGGGTTGATATGGAAGATGATAGCGGATTTATGAGCGGAAGGTATTATTATCCTTTTGTTGATATTGATGAGAGATTATATCCATATATTATGAAGTATCTTGAAAATGTAAAATAAAAATATGAATAAAAAAAGCATTGATTACTAAGATTAATAATCTTTATAACAAGTTTATTACAGAACGTGGTCATGAACCATTTTATGTAGAATGTAATGTAAAGTTTAAAGATGATGATGAGATAGAGGAAGGTGTAATCATTTCTTTCAAGGATTTTAATCCTGATACAGATGAATTTATCTTTTATTATTGTGAAGATATAAACGATTTGGTTTATATGACTTCAGAAGAATGTGAAAGTGATTTCTATATCGTTGATGTTGTTGAATTTCTCGGCACAATACATAATGCTTAACATTCTTTAACTAAATAAATTTGCTCATTATAAATAAATTCACTACCTTTGTAGTATCAAAATAAAACAATAGAATATGGAAAAGAAAATTTATCAAATTGAGGTGCTTAAAGCAACAAAGCAGGAATTGGTTGATAATATCATACCTGATGGTCTTTATTCATTTGATGTTTTTGAAACAAAGGAAGAAGCCGAGAAATGGATGAGCGTTTATGGATATGGTAGCGGTGTCATTGATTACAAAATAGTTGAATATAACGAAAGTGATATTGAAGACTATAATATCGTAACCGCTCCGACCGAAGATGATATTTGTGATGAGTGGTGTCCTCATTGTGGAAGTGAAGTTCAACTGAAATGTGAATTTAAAGTACAAAGATGCCCTGAATGTGGAAAACTGATTGTGCCTTGTAATCTTTGTAATCACGATTTATGCGATTGTTCTAAGTGCAAACTAAATAAGCGTTGTTCTTCAAGCAATAAATGTATTGATGTGCAGTTAAAGGGAAAATATAAACTTGTTATTTATGAATTTTCTTATGGTTTAAGGGGAGATTTATATGAAATGATTGAACCTAATAAGTATGTAAAGACAAGTTCCGCAAAATTCTATAATAGTGATTGTGATGCAACTGAATATCGTGTAAAAGAATATTTTGGTTTTTAACCATATTTAACTAAAAAATATTTGGTGGTTTAAGAAATTATTCTTATTTTTGCAATATCAAATCAAAAATAATATAACAATGAAAGTATCTTTTTCAAAAATTACATTTGAGCAATTTATCAAACTTCTTGGTACAATGAATAACGCAGAATTCTGTAATTTTATTAATTGTTTGATGGAAGTCTGCCAAACTGACTACACTTTGTTTAATAATAACAAAATGTTTAATGGTAAACACGAATGGGAATGTTATTTCATAGACGATGATGGTACTTTGTTTGATGAAAGTATGTCAAAAATCATTGATAAGTTAAACAAGTTCAAGAATGACTATGATTTTTCCCTATTGACAGATAAAAATGAAATTATTTTTTATAAGAATGATAATTTCAAAAAAGAAATAATGGAACTTCCTATTATTAAAAAGTGTTTTGAAGATAAAGATGCTTGGGCAAATGAAAAACATACGACTGGTTATAGTTGTGATTGTTATCAGTATATAATGGAATATTGCGATATATCTGTTTTATTTTAGTTATTTGTTTTTTTAAATTTTTTAACGTGGAATATTTGGTTATTCCACGTTTTTTTATTACCTTTGCATTGTCAAATTAAAAACAGATATAACAATGAATACAATGGTTTTAAAAAAGGAGAGAGAAATTATTAAGTCAGCAAAGAAAGTAGCACTCAAGGATGGCTATGAACAAATTATTTATCTTCAAAGTGAAAAATATAGCGAGGGACTAACAGAAGAAGAACGCTATTCTTTTAGCCGATTATATAGTAATTTAAATTTGTTTAATTCAAGAGAAGATTTAGTTATCGGTATCGTTGATATAACTTACAATATATATGGTTGTCCCGTAGTAGAATATATTTCGGCAAGAAAATTTCCTGAGAAAATTAAGAAGATGTTAAAGAATTACAATGTTGCTTTTTAACATCAATTAACAAAAATAATTTGGTGGTTTCAGAAAAAATGACTACCTTTGCAATGTGAAACTTAAAAGACAAAGAATATGATAATACTTGGTTTTGATAAAGAACAATACAAGAAAGAAGAACTTGATAAACTTAACAAAAAGTATCTTTATGAGGAGGCTTGTGATAATGATATGGTCATAATCCTTGAAGATATTAAAGATTTTCAAGATTATCTTAATTCAGTTACTAATCATTCAAACGAATATTGGTGGTATTTCATTTAAACATTAAACAAATTAAAAAACAAACAGATTATGGAAAATAAGAATAGTATCTTTGCAGAAGTAGTAATTGATTTTTTTGATGATATTAAAAATCATTGGACTGTTGACACTTGGAAAACCGATGACGATAACGAAGAAGGTGTTGTCGTTGCAAGAATTAATCTGAAAGGTGAAATTGAGTGGGAAGTAGAAGAAGCAAAGAATGACCCCTTTGTAAAAGAGGAATTGGAGCGTTTCTTTGACGATAGACTTTTCTCCGTTAAAGATGAAAATCGTATCAATGACGAAATTGTTAAATACATTAAGTCAATGAGCAATAACGATGAAAAGGGATGGTCAATTCTTTCAAAAGATGGAAATTGTCAATATGATATTGAAAAGAAGTACATCCTAGGCACATATAAACATTGCGCTGGTTTCGATGGCTGTGATATATTCAGAGTTGAAGAACTATCAAGAGATGATGATTATGAAAGATTTGCCGATTGGATTTTGGAAGATATTAATACAGGTACAGGAGAGGAATATGTAATTCAGTTGGATTATTAATATTTTTTAACAAGAAATATTTGGTAGTGAATTTTTTATTCACTACCTTTGCATTAACAAATAAAAAAGTAATAACAATTAAATAATATTTTAAAATATGTGTTTATGTAGTCATAATGTTAAGCCTTTTGTAAGTGATAAGGATATTGTAGTTTATAAACGATTTGTTAAAGATGATGATGGAAAGTTTATAACTCCACATCAAATGAAACTTATCAAACTTGGTGAAGTAATGCAAGCAAATGGTACTTTGCCAGAGTTGCCATTGGATTATTCTGATAATCAAATTGGCGAGGGTGTAATACATGCTTATATTAAAGATGATATTATTGAAAGTGTAAAAAATTGTGGACTTTTTGCAAAAGCAATTATTAAGGCAGGTACACCTTTTTTTGTTCAATTTGATATGGAAGAAATTGCATCTCGTGAACTTTTTATTACCGATGAAATTGTAGAGGATAATGGTCATTATGATGAAGTTTTTACCAATTTGAAAGAAACTCGTGAGGTTATTTATAATCTTATGAGAGAACAAATTAGTTCAAATAATGGTGTTAAGGTTGGTGATGTACTTTTATCTGATAAGAAAACTTTTGTGACCCCTGATAATATCAAGAAAGATATGAAGATTATTGGTGTCGTAAGTTATATTCATACTAATGGTCAACCTCATATTATTTCATTGAAACAAGAATGTCGTAGTTGGTATAACGATAGGTATTGTGATACTTTGGTTAATGTAGTTAATTCTTATAATGAAGCGGTTAATGATTTTAACGGAAAGGAATATACTGAACGACTTCTTAAAGAAGTTAAGAATAAGTTAAGCGATTATCCTGCCCTTGAATATTGTGCCGAATATTTTACCGAAGGAACACAGAAAGGTGATTGGGTATTTGATTCAACAGGTGAGATATTGCAAACAATTCGTAATGCCTATTTGGTAAATGTTACTATTGATAAAATTAATGAGATTAATCCAAATATTAAGGCAGAACCAATTATCTATGGGACGTATTATTGGGCTTCAGCAGAGTACAGTCAGACGAGTGCTTGGAGTTGCAACACTGGCTATGCGTATGTCGGCTACAACTTCAATAAGTGGCATAGCTATTACGTCCGTCCGTCTCTCGCTCTTGACGTAGCGCAAGCGTAGTCTTTCTTATTGCATTTTGCAATTACTTAATTCTCTTTATCTTATGACTTTTCAGAGTCATAAGATATTTTTTATTTAACAAAGAATTAGCATCTTTTAACAAAAATAATTTGGATAATAAGGAAAATAGTATTACCTTTGCATTGTCAATTTAAAGATAATAATTAAAACAATAAGATTATGGGACAAAGAACACAGATTTTGGTAGTAAGAGAAAATAACAAAGGCGAAAAGAACGCTAAGTTTTATCATCATCAATGGGGTTTTGGCAGAGTTATGTACCTTGCTCTTATGGATGCCTATATGAATGATTATAATAAGGAGTCTTTTAAGAGTGGCTATAATTTCCTTAATAACAAGGATTTTACTACCAATGGTAAAATTTATGATGTAACAACAGAGGTACCTAAAGAAGTATTAAGTGTCGTTGATGTAACTGATTTTGAAACAATTAAAAATGTTTTTGAATTCGGTGACAATAATAATGGAGGTCTTGTTATTTCAATTAAAGAAGGCACTAAACATTATGATGGTGCAGATTTTAAGATTGGTTTCCTTTTGGGTGAAGAAGATAGTTACACCTATGATAGTAAGACTAATGAACGAATTGACATTGAAAAGCCTTTTTCACGTTATTTGACACCTCAAGAATATGGAAAAATGAATGGCGGTTGTTCATATTCAGACGAGAAATTTGTGAAAATGTTTACTGATTTTTGTGAATATTTTGGTATTGAATATTTGTCTAATGTTAATGAATAAAGATATGAAAGATTGTTTTGATTGCAAGTTTATGAAATGTTGTGGTTATAAGTGTTATATGTGTACTTTACATGACGAACAAGTCAGTAGCGGTCATAAATGTGACGATTTTGAAGAAGAATAATTTTTAATTAAAAAACTTTTGTTATGAATATAGCATATTATATAATATCTATTTATGTATTGCTTTTTATTGTATATATTATATTGTTTTATAATAGTACATTTTATAATATAGTTTTTAATAGGGAAGAATATAAAATATTAAAGGAATTAAATCATCTTGATATTAGTGAATTTAGTCATGTTGATATTTTTATGTTTCATAATGAGCAATGGCATAAATTTAAATGTAATAAATATCCTAATTGGAGCATTAATGTAGTTAATAATCAACCTGCATTTATTTCAGATGAAAAAACGCATGAATGTATTGTGTCTGATTTTTATAAAAAGGGTTATAATAAACTAACTAAAAAATTAATGGCTGTAATTTAATGATTATATGTTTGGAATAATGACAGATAAAACAATAATAAATTCACAAGAAGAATTAAATTTTTATATTAAACAAATAGAAAATGGTGAAATTTATGGTGATAAATTTCTATATTATGGTGATTATTATGCTGAAAAATTTCCTTGTGTTCTTGGTTTAACTATTGATTTTAATGACTATAGTATGCAATATTCTGCAACTGCCTATGGTGTTATTGTATATATGGATGATTTTAACATCAATTAACACGAAATATTTGGTAGTTTCAAGAAAAATGGCTACCTTTGCATTGTCAAATTAAACAAACAAATAACTTTAAAAATAAGAAATTATGGGACAGTATTTTAAACCATGTGTATTGAGTAAGAATTACAAAACAAACAAGAAAACACCTGTTATTGCAAGTCTTACTTCTTGGGATTACTCGAATGGTGCTAAACTTATGGAGCATTCATGGGTAGGTAACAGATTTGTCAAAGCTGCAATTAAACTAATTGCAATGTATAAAGCACATCCGTTTGTGTGGTGTGGTGATTACGCAGACGAAATCTTTATCAATCAGGATAACAAAGAGTGTAATGCTTATGAAATCGCCAATTCTTTTGATGTTGAGCGTTTTGACGAAATGACAAAGGAGCATAATGTAGAAGAAGAATATAAGTATATTATAAATTACACAAAACGACAATATGTAGAAATTCCAGATTATGATGAAAATGTTTGGACTATACATCCGCTTCCGCTTCTTTGTGCTGATGGAAATGAACGAGGCGGTGGTGATTATCACGGAATTAATATGGATGTTGTTGGTAGTTGGGCATATGACAGAATTGGAGTAACTAATAAGCGACCTCATTATAAGAAAATCAAGGTTGAATTTAGCGAAAAGTAAATGAGTTAATAATTTTACATTTATCTTATGGTTTATTTTATAAATTTAAGCCATAAGATATTTTAATTTAATATGAAGTTATTTCATTTATCGGAAGTAAACCATAATAATAAAGTATTTAAACCGAGAGTACCATATTCAGTTTTAAGTAATGGTTGGGGTAGCATCACTGAAGATGTTAAAACTAAAAGAGTTTGTTTTTCAAAAACAATTACGGGAGCATATTATGCTATAAATTTTGAAGGTGGGTATAATACCTTATATGTTCACGTTCCTGAAAACCTTAATGAAATTATTGCAAGGAATAAAATATATAAACCTACTGAAAAAGAAGTGCAAGATGCTGACTATACAGATGAAATATGGGTAAAGTGTCCTGTCAAGATGAAATGTATTGGAAAAATACAAATTGGATATACGTTAAATTATTATGAAAATCGCCCAAAAGTTCATTTTAAATATTTGGAGAGATATTAAGATTTATTAACTATAAAAATTTGCATAGTTCAAAAAAAGTTCATATCTTTGCATTATCAAAATTGAAGAGGATATAATATGAAAAAAGAAAACAAAAAAGTATATATCTTGACTAGAACCTATAACGGAAGTGATGCTGATGTTTTGGGTGTATATGAAGACAAGGATGCACTATTTAATGACTTGAATAATTGGCTATCAGAATATTATATTGAACAAACCAATGATGAAGAAGATGAATATTTGTCTAAGGATGAGTATGTTGAAAACATCATTGATGGTTTGAAAGAATGTGATAAATACTATGAAGAATTATTTGATGAAACATTCTTTATTTCAGCCCAAGATATGAATACAATGTATTAACAATATTAATTTATATAAAAATATGGAACATAGAACGTACACAAAAATCAACACGCTTTATAAGCGTTATTGTGAGGGTGAACTGAAGAATTGCATTATTATCGGTGATTATTCTGATAAGGAAACAGAGTATTTGAAAGATAATAAGTGGCTTTGTTACGAAAAGATTGATGGTACAAATATGTCTTATTATTGGGATGGGCATAATATGGAAATTCACGGAAAGAGTGAAAGCGCACAAATCCCTGCTCACCTACTTAATAAGATGAAAAGTATCATTACTTCTGAAATGTTGGCAGATGTATTTCCTATTAAGTACGATGAGAATGGAAATGAAATTCCTATGAATATTCGTATCTATGGAGAAGGATATGGCAAGAAAATTCAAAAGGGTGGTGGACGATATATTAGTAATGATACTGATTTTATTGTATTTGATATTAATATTGATGGATGGTGGCTTTTGCCTGATGCGGTAGAAGAAATCGCTAAGAAACTTGGTTTGAAGGTTGTTCCGTTTATTGGTGAAATGACTATTGGAGAAGCCGAAGAATACGTTAAAAACGGATTTAAGTCTTGTATTTCAGAAGATAATACATTGATGGCAGAAGGACTTGTATGCCGTCCTAAAGTTCCTCTATTCAAGCGAAATGGTGAACGTATTATTGTAAAGATTAAGACTTGTGACTATGAAGCATTAAAGAAAAAAAGTGAAAAATTTTAACACTAATTAAATATGAGACTATTGATTGCAAAAATTATTTTAGGATATGCAATATTTGGATTTATATTTGCTATCACTATTTTAGGTATGTGTTTATGCGGATATGAAGTAAGTCCAAAACTTTTAATGGCATCTTTAATTATTAATGGCTCTGCACTTGTATTTAATCTATTGAATATGTCAATACCATACGAGTAAAATATTATAAAGGTACGAATAAAACTCGTACCTTTGTTTTTATAAAATAATAGTTAAAAAAATATGATATTACCGATTTTTATTTTAGGTTATTTAGCCGTTGTACTTATTACATTTTTTACTATAACGAAAAAGGCAATAGATAAAACCAATAAAAACTATAAATTTACAATATGTTTATATTGGTTGTGTGTTGTAATGTATTTTATTGCTTTTTTATATCTTGTATTTATCATTTTTTAACTAAAAATGTTTGCATAGTTCAGTTATTATTCTTATCTTTGCAGTGTAATTAAAAAACAGATATAATATGACACAGAAAGAAAAAGTTGAGTTGTTTTTGAATTGGTTAATGGATAATAATTACTTTAGTAAGTATTGTAATCAGTTGACAATTCAATATAATATCAGACATAATGGATATAGTGGTCTATTAAATAAATTAAATGAAACTAATTATCAAGATTTTGTAGATATCCTTATGAATGATAAGGAACAAAAGAAAGACTTTGATTTACAAATGATGGTATTGGATTGGAAATCTTTTTATGAAGGGAATGAAGTCCTTAAAACTAAGATAGACTTTGTAAAAGGTGATTATATTTGTTATGTGTTAGATTCGTATGGTGTTAGAACTGAATATGTAAGCATAGTAAAATCTTGTGAAGATAACTATATTGAAGAATGTTGTAGTGTCATAAGAAAGTCAGAAGATGAAGAACTTATTGATAATATAAGTTTTAACGAAGGCTTTGATATTTGTGATAAAATTAAGCATTTAAGAAAAGCAACCGATGAAGAAAAGAAATGGCTTGATGATTTTCTTTTAGAAGATGGTGTGAAAATAAATGAATTAATTGGATAAATAAAACAAAATGGAGTATACTGTAAAAGATTTAATTTTATCCTTAATTGAGGATTGTGATGGTAATCTTAATATGCCATTAAAAGGTATTAGACAGATAAATACACCAAATGAACAAGGTACATTATTTCATTATCATAATATTGGAATTGAACGAGTAAATGATACTGATTTTGAAGGAAACCCCATAATAACACTTGCGTTAGTTAGTGGTGGTAATAATATTAAAAGAAATTAATTATGACGATTGGATTAGCATTTCTTCTTTTCTGGATACTTCGTATTTTTGGTAAAGTTATTTACATTATTGAAGAAAAAAATGGTGGCACTAGTTGTGGTTCATTTATTATGGGTACAATAATCCTTATCATTTCAATTTGGTTTGTTGTTAGGTTTTGGAATGTTCCATTTTAATATTTTTTAACTATAATAAATTTGGTAGTTGTAAAAAGATTCATTAATTTTGCATTGTGAAACTTGAATAAACAATATATTAATTAATATGACAAAGGAAGAACTTATAGATAAGTGTCAGCAACTTTTTGACCAAGTTACTGAAAGTATGCCGAAAGACTTAGAGAAACTTTTAGCAAGTGGTGGTGTTAATTATGAGGATGCAGATAATGATTTTATCTTACCTAAAAAGATATTGTGTGCTATTTTAATGGAAGAACAATTCCAATATAAACCACTATCTTCTGACCGAAAGGCAAAAAAGGAAATAGAAAATTATTATGCAATGATTTAATGTTATTAAAATAAGTTAGTTATGGTTGTATTATATGGTAAAAGAAACGATTTTTTGAAAGACAATGGTTTTATACCAATGAAAACAAAAAATAAAGAAGGTAAACTTGTTGTAACATCTTACTTTATTAATTCTAACGGAGATATTGTTAGACGGGACGCAAATAGTCAAAATGGTTATAAGTTTTTAGATTATATTCCTGATAAGAATGGTTATGACCGACAAGGTTATAATGTTTGTGGGGTTAATATGATGAAACGTAGAAATATTCTTGTAGCAGAAAATTTTATCCCTAATCCAAATAATTATCCGCAAGTAAATCATATTAATCGTAATGTACGAGATAATCGAGTATGTAATCTTGAGTGGGTTACAAATAAAATGAATAGTGAACATGAAAAACGGACAAGACATTTACGAGTATCTGTACCCGATTATCCAATCATACAACTTAAACAAGTTAATGAGAATGAATTAGTTTTTATCAAACGTTTTAATTCTAAAAAAGATATTCCAACATATATGGATAATAATCCGCATAAGATACAAAAATGTAATATTATTGCGGTATGTAATAATACAGATGAATTTAAACATAGAAAAACTTATAGAGGATATGTTTGGATGTACGAACAAGATTATTTAAAAAAGTTTTAATATCAATTAACAATAAAAATTTGGTCAGTTCAAAAAATCTTCTTACCTTTGCAGTATCAAAATTAAAAACTAGTATTAATATAAAATTTTACAGAAATGGATTTGAATCTCGAACTTTACAAAGATGTAACAAGTGACAAAGAAGCAATTACACCTGAAATCGCACAGAAATGGCTTGAAGAAGGATTAAGTGAAAATCGTGATATCAGAAATGGTACGGTAAAACGTTACATCAAAGACTTGCAAAATAATAGATGGTTTCTTAATGGTGAAACTTTTGTAGTCGGAAAAAGTGGTAAGTTGCTCAATGGCTATCATCGTTGTTCTGCGATTGTTGCAAGTGGTATTTCTATTGTAAGTATTGTTGTTCGTGGTGTTGATGATGACGCATATAAAACAATGGATGGCGGTACAAATCGTAATCCTGCTGATATTCTTAAAGCTTATGGTGTGTTGTCCTATACAAGAGAAAAGGCTGGTTCAGTATCAAAATATCTTTCATTCCTTTGTGGCAAGAGATGTATTATTAGTGCTGTCGGTGATACTAATTTGACCGCTTCAGGTAAAATCGGTAATCGTAATATGCAAGTGCTTGATACATATACAGAAAATCAAGAAATCTTTGATGATGCTATTATGTTTGCCCTTAATATCAAAAAGGCTAATAAAAATTCATTTAGTATGATGAGATTAACCCCTGGTGATATTTCTGCTCTTATTGTTTATTTGCATAAAAATATGGGGTATCCTGTGGAAAAAGTAAAAGAGTTTTTCAATGAACTTTATGAAATGGATGGAAAAAGTGATAAACTCTTTATGAATGACTTTTGCAATATTATGCGTGATGATTTTAAAAATATAAATAAAATGCTACCTAAAACACGTCAAAGTTTTCTTGCAAAGGCTTGGAATATGTATAACGGCAAAATTCTTAGTAAAAATAATATGCTTATGCTTACAAGAGAAGAAGAAAAACAAGGAGTTTCTTTTATGTAAAGAATAGGTTATACGTTATTAAAATCTGATACACCTTGTTTAAGTATATCAGATTTTTTTGTTTTTTAACTAAAAACATTTGGGTGTTTCAAATAAAAGTGTTACATTTGCAATGTAATTAAGAGAAACAAATAGCAACAAATTAAAACATTACATAGTATGAAAGAACATTATAATATTGGTGAAATTACGGCAGAAGATAAGGAAGAAATCTTTAAAGGTATGCCAAAGGAACTTAAATATGCTGTATTATATGATAAGATGTATCATGATTGTGGGGAACGAATAACAACAAGGTATGGCTTTCCTACTATGGAAAAATATGATAATGGAGAAGTAGCATTTCAAGAGACGGATTTTTATGCTACAATGAAAGAAGCATCCGAAAGGTGTTCTATTATCCCAAAGATAACAAATGTAAAATATAGAAATGCTTTTATTGTAACACGTTAATAATAAAAATATATGGCAAGTAAAAATAAATTTAAAAAAGCACGTAATTCATATTGTTCAAATGCTTTAAAGTTTGGTAATGATAAACTAAAAAGACTTTATTTCTATACTTCGACACAACGGAAACATATTAAAAATATTGATATGAGTGAAGTGAATGATAAGGATTTTTAAATAAAATAAAAATAGATATGGAAACAATTATTACTCGTCAAATGTTTGTGGATAATCCTAAGTTTTATGAGATTATTGAAGAAGAAATTAACAGAACACTTGGTGAAACTCTTAATGATTTTGTAGAATGTCCAACTACATATCTTAGGTTATTTCTTTCAAAAGTAAATGCTACTTTTTTATCTCCTAAAATGGAAAAGAAAATTATAGAAATTCTTGTAAAGAAGCATAGTTTTAAAGAGAATGAAATTACAAATGTATATAAATCTTCTGATACTTTTCCTTGTGTAATAGTTGATATTAATTTGGATATGTAATTTTACATTCTTTAACTAAAATAATTTGGTTATTCAAGAAAAAGTTTATATCTTTGCATAGTCAAAAAGAAATAAAAACGATTGTTTAATAAATAATAAATTTAATGTATTATGGGAATGTTTTCGTGGTTTACACAAGATACTAATCATCGTATTGTCAATGGAGAAAGACATACAGTCTACATGACCGATAACAATGGTAATTCTTATAAAGAAGAATGTTATGAAGGTTATGGTGTATTCGGTGGAAAAGATTATTACGAACTTCTTGCTGAAATGAATGGTTATCCGTCTGATAGGGATAAAGGTATCGAACTTGCTTTTGCTGATGGATATAGCAATGGTGATAATCCTCACGTATTTCATCCATCATTAACGGAACTTAAACCTGAATATATGGATGGTGTTGCCCCTGAATCCGACCCAGATCAAGGTTTTCCTTATGACGAATGTGAAGATGAATATGATTATGATGATTATAATGATGAGGACGAATAAAATTTTCTGTTATGTTTAAAAATCCTAAGTTTATTAAAATATCTGAATTATACAATAAGATTATTAATGATTTTAATCTTGATGATGTATATATTACAGATTTTTATCATCCGAGATGCGTTGAACGTGTTTTGTCGATACCTGTTAAAATTGAAGTTGAAACTTATGAAAGTAATGACGATGAAATAATTTTTACTTGGGTTGAATCAGACCATTTTTATGGTACTTCTACGTTTCTTGCTGAATATAATAATGTTGATGATGCAATTTTAGATAGTATTATTGATTCTTTGAATAACGCATATAACAATTATAAATTGATTAATAATGAAGTAAGTAATTTACTTAAAAATGTTGGTAAAAAGGAATACACTTCTAAAATTGTAATGAATGTTCTAAACAAAAGATTTAGAGATGAAACCATCTAAAAATAAAGTGCATTGCTATGATTGTGGCAGAAATAAAATGCTATTTGAAAGCGAGAAAAAGGCTTTGAATTTTATCAAGTTCAATAGTGAAAACATTGAAGAAGAAAATGGTATAAAGCCAATTAGAGCGTATTTCTGTCAATCTTGTTGTGGATGGCATATAACAAGTAAACCTGAAAAAACATATAAGAATACACCAACTGAAAGGGTGATAGAACTTTATAATAAAGAAAAGGAGGCTAAAAAGAATGAAGCATTAAAAAAGAAAATGAATATATCTGAACGTATTGAAAAAGGTAAATTCACATATATAGGATTATTTCTTAATGAAGAACAAAGGGAACAATTAAAAGAAACATTTTTTCATTTAATTCCACTTGAATCTAAATTATATCTTGACCATTGTACTATCTTACATAAAAATCAGATAGAAAACCCTAAAAGTCAAGAAATAATAGATTATGTTTTGTCTTCTTTTTCCAAAGAGGAAGAAGTAAAGATTACTCATATAGGTATGAGTTATAAAACAATGGCTTTTAAGGTAGAAATTAATGTGCCTTGTGCAAATGATACACCACATATTACAATCTGCACTATTAATGATGGCAGACCTGTTGATAGTAATTATATTACTAATTGGAATAAATTAAGCAAACCAATTAATTTGAAATTGGTATGGAAATTAATGTAATTAATCAATTTAATATGATTAAAGAAATTTATAATAAGTATAAAGGTAAATTAATTCCTTGTTTAGTTAATAATGAGTGTGGAAATTTAGTCAATGGTTATGGGGTGGTTTGTGGTTATAAAGAACAATGGTTAGTGTTAGGCTTTAATACAGAAACGGAAGGGTGCATTAAGTCATTTACTAAATCAGTATTTATTGATAATCCAAATATGCTTTCGTATAGATTTTGGAATGTTAAACATTTAAAAGAAAAAAATGTAAATTAAAAATGGATAAAGAACTATATGATTGGTTAAAAAGAGAATTTATATATTCCAACTTGCCAAAGTATCATAAATTGTTTAAAGTATGGGTCAGCAACATTAATAAAGATCAAATAGACGGATTTACTAAGCAAATGGCAATTCAGAAAGAAAAACTGATAGGTAGTGAACGATGGGGCATTATATCTCAAATTAATCTATCTAAATATAAAAATATGGATTAACTTTTATTAACGCAAATAATTTGGTAGTCATAGAAAAAATGACTACCTTTGTTGTATAATAATAAAAATGATTATGGCAGATATACAATACTTTTATCTTGGCAAAAATAGCCGTTCTAATAAGTTGGAAGGTACTTCTTTCAAAGCCTATAAGTATAAGGATAAAGAAACGAAGAAAGTTACTTTTTATCCTATTATTCCAGAGTTTAATAATGAATTGCCGAAAGAAATCTTTATATATGACATTGGATGGAAAAAAATCGGTAAAAATATGGTAGAAATACCTATTTTTGATAATAATTCAGAGCATTGGGATGAGTATATAGACAAATATGGTGTTTATTGTCTGTTTTATTCTATTGATGGGTCAGATTATGGTACAAGGGATTGTTGTGCTATCAAAAAGCAAACAGAATTTAATTCGATTGTTAAGTATGGAATTACAGATTATGTAGGTTTTATGAACAACTTTATGGAATTTCATAAAATTCAAGTAAGCACAATCAAAGATAAGTATTTGCCTTTAATTAAGGAGTATGGCAGTACATATAAACCTGAATGTGAATTGATAAATGAGTATCAATTTACACCTTGTTATACTATGGTATATTCGTTCTTTTCAATGAAATATAGTCCAAATGTATTAGTTGATGATGAACGAATGGAAAAACTTTATAGGGATTATAGAAAAGCAGAATTACGCTCTAAAAGCGATATGTATAAAGAATATATCGCTTTGGAGGATTTATGTGTTCAAAAGTATAGAGAATTAACTGAAAAATATGGTAGTTCTTTCAGTTATTATACTGATGATAAGAATGTTATAGAATATCTTAATGTTAAAGATAAGACACATAAGTTATTTTGTGAGGTAGAGGATATTATTAATACGCAAATTAACAAGGAAATAGACACAGATAATGATGTATTTCCTACATCTGTTAATGATAGAATTGGTTATTTGTTTGGTAATGAAGCACAAATGATATACTCTGATTTAGTTAAAAATTATCTTTAACATACTTTAACTCGAAATATTTTGCATAATCAAATATTTTTGTTATCTTTGCAGTATGAAAACGATAGAGAAATTTCAGAAAATAGCACATAAGATTACTTGTGTGTTGCACGAAATAACAGGTATTTATCATCCGTTGTTTGTTAAGGGCATCAATGGTGTCTATTATTTAGTAGATGAAAATACTGGTGATATTTGCTGCGGAATATGTGAAATAAGTAATGTTAAAGGATATAGTGAAAATGATTTTGAAGCATATCTGAATAAGTTACTTGTAAATTTTGAAAATGTTAAAAGTAAATTTTAATACGTTATGTGTGTTCTTAAAAGCGGAATGGGTGTTATTCTCTCCAATGGAGAAAAGTTAATTGTAGTTAATGATATGTTAATTAATGAAAACGTATGTATTAACTTAAATAGTTATAAGAATTATGTCAATACATATAATTCACATTTGAATATTGAAAAGGTTTATAAACATGTGTCTGATAAATTTAATGTAATTAATTATGGATATATGTATGGTATCTTGAAAGATATTGAAAAAAGTGAATTGATGTTCAGTTATGATAAGTATATCATCAAGCTATTGGATTACTCATACGAAATAGGGGAAAAGGAATATGTTTGTACTTCTTTAAATGAAGCAATCGAAACGTATAATAAGGTAGTTAAAGAAGTAATGAAATATAAAGATAAATTTCCGTTAAATAGTTGTATCCTAGTATCTGATGATATTGGCTATAAGGCAACTATTGTTACTTCTGATAGTAAACATTTAGAATATTCGGGAAAAGTGGACACATATATTTCAGTTATAATGAAGAAGGTAGGATAAACAATAATTAAATTATATAGAATATGAGAAAGTTAATTGGTACGATTGTAATCATTTTGGTATTGTGGGTAGGATTTTTTGGTTGTGAAAAGTATAATATTGAACCGTTTATTCTTAATTGGTTTAATAGTGATGAACCTGCAAAGTTGGAGAAGAAAATCAAAAAGGTTAATAAAGTTTTGAAGGAAAAAGAAGATACATTCAAAAATGTAACAGAAAGCATTAATATTGAAGAATAATGATTTTTATGTACTCAAATGAGTACAAGAGGATATTTTATAATAAGAAAAATAGATAAGATGAAAAATAAATTTTGGGATATAATTGAAGAACTTGATTGGAAAGGTGCTTGTAAAGAAACGGAACGTCCGTATATAATTACACGTGAAAGATTTGAGAATATTATTGCAAAATTTGATAGTACATTTGGTTCTGAGATTGAAAAGACTGCAAAAGCATATCGCCAAATTTTGCTTGTAAAACTAAGAGAGTATTCATTTGAAAAATATGATGACAGATATGTATTTCCACGAGTAAGTGATGATAGTTTGTGGGATTTAACTGCTCATATCGTTGGTTTGGGTGAAAAGGTCTATAATAATATTATGGAACATCCCGAACAAATAGTTGATTATCTGAATGAATATCAAGAGAATTTTGAATACACTTTCAATATTAAGTAAAAAGTATTATGGCAGAATTTAAAGATAAATTATTGGAAAAGTATAAAGATAAACCATTTTCCGTTGGTGATGATGTTAAAATAAGCCGTAGTTTGTTTACTAACAGCAATAATGATATAGAAAAACTTGTCAATGTTAAAATTGTAGATGTTTTAGACAATAACAAATACAAAGTACAACAAGTTAATAAGTATGAAACTTATGGCTTTTCAGATGTTGTTATTGTTGATAAAGATGATTTGCATAAAGACTTTTATACTATCGGTCATAACCCATTTAAATTTAATAGATATTTGAGAAAACTTGAGAGAGTTCAATTTGACCTTTCTGGAATTTTGTTAGATTTGAATATTTCTTCAAAAGTAGATCCTTATAAGAAACACGAATATGTAATTAAGGGTTTTACAATTCCTGAATATAATGACAATCCTTACATTTATGATGAGAATGGTAATAAAGTTTATTATCAGCGAGATTATGTGTGGTCAGTAGAGGATGAACAACTTTTTATTGAAAGCATTTATAATGGACTTGATTGTGGTAAAATCGTTATTCGCAAGCACGATTGGAGTTATCTTGAAAAGTGTGTAGTTAATGGTAATACCGAAGGTTTGGCTTTCAAAGATATTGTTGATGGTAAACAACGTATTCACACACTTAAAAGATTTTTGAATGACGAATTTAAGGACTTGCACGGATGCTATTATTCAGATTTATCAAAACAGGCAATGCACCAGTTTGATAATAGTACAAGTTTAACATATCTTCGTCTTACAGAAGATGCCACAGATAAAGATGTCATTGAAACATTTCTTATGGTTAATTTTAGTGGTAAACCTATGTCAAAAGAACATCTTGACTATGTACAGAAAATTAAGGTTAAAGGTTAATTCTTTAACTTTAATTATGATAAAATAAATTTGGTTATTCCATAAGATATGGTATATTTGTAGATGTATATAATATGGTGAAAACTAAGGGTATAAAGAATATCAATTTCAAATTGATTGATAATAAACAGAAATGGTGTTGGATAAACGATGATGATGTTGATGATAACATGTTAACACGTTTGTTTAGGGCATTGTATTCCGCAACAACTTATAATGCGCAAGAAGAACTACTATCAAAGGTAACAATAAATGAAGGACGTAATAGTTCGGCAATATGTACGTTGCAGTTTAATTGTAATGATAGAAATGTAATGGTTCAAGAATGTAAGTATGTGAAGAACGAGAATAAATATAAACGAGGAAAAAATATTGGAGTAATTAAAATTTAATAATAAATGAGTAGTAATATTTCATATAAAATAAACTTTAACATTATTGGAGATACTAAATCAGTATTAGAAAAATATATTATTGATAGTCTGTTTAATATCGTATGGCTGAAAAGAGAACATATTGATATACCAACTGCACAATATTGTGATAATATTCGAGAACTTAAACGTAAGTATCACGGACAAACGTACATGTTCTATTCGTTTAAGATTGTAAATGATAAAATCACCCTCTGTGATGACGATGAAGATAGCGATGGAATAATTCTTGTTTCCAAGAGAGATGCAAGAGAACGGAATCATATTCTAAAATATGATAAGATAAAAAATGTTAAAGATTATGTAAATGATGAAATTGAAAAATTTGTTAATTTTATTAATTGCTTCTTAACTTCTTCCACAATATGTTGCTCTTGTGAAATATTAGATAAAAATAATAATGTATTAGATAACATATCAGATATTATCGCTGCTAATGAAGATGAAATGAAAAGGTCAATTCTTAATAAAACTAAAATAATTGAAAAAGAATTTGATGATTTTATAAATACAACTAATTTTAGATTTGATTTTAAATGAAATGAATAAAAAGTTTATTAAAAATTTAGTATGTTATTTGATAATGGCATTGGTAATGCTGTTATCTTGTTACATGTTATGTCATATAAACAATAACAAACAAAAGTGTAATGAGCATTGTGAACTAAATCACATTTCAATTGGAATGGATTCTTTAAGTGCGGTCAATGTTCTTAAAGAAAAATGGTATAAGACTTGTCAAGTAACTGAATGTTATATTCCTTTTGAAATTAAAGGTGATAGTATTGGATATACTTACTATAAAGATAATGAATCATTTTTCATTAAAATAAAGAATAGCAAAGTATATGATATTTCATTTAGTACAAATAGTAAAAATAAATTGAATTATTTAATCGCTGATAGTATGATAGTGGTGAAGAATGATGAACCATTTAAATACATCGGAAAACATATTATAATTGAGTATAATGGTAAGAATACTTACCATTTATATGAAAAATGATACTCTATGTACTCAAATGAGTACTTTAATGTATTAAATTATGGATAATAATAAATGTATTGTAAATTGTTTTATACGTAAGAATACTGAAAAGTTACGTAAAGAGTTAATAAAACTAGGTTATAAGCAAGTAGAGAATGGTGTCGCAGAATGGCATATTCCAATAACAGAACTTTCATATCTGGAAACTGGCTATAGTAAAAATAATGGTAATTACTTTATGGGAGTTAATGGATATTGGTATAAAGGTATTGTTAACTGTGAAGATAATGAAGTCTTGTTTCTTGCTCTTGCTGCCTTACGGGAAAATGATGATTATATGCAATGGTTCACAGATGGTGTTCATTGGGAAATATATCCATTACAAGGAACTATAACACAAGATATGATTAATAAATGGAAAGTACGATATGCTGAATTAAATCATACATATATTCCACATAAAGCAACAATCGGAGAAATTGTCAAGCATTTTAAAAGCACATAAAAATTTTTATTGTAAAAGAAGTTTTATATAGAAATTAAAATCATAAATTCTATGAGTGAAGTAATAAATCGAGTTAAAGAAATGTTTACAAAGACAGAAGAACCACTTACAGCACAAAGAGCGTGGATAGAAACAACCTATGGTTCAGGTTCGTATCGTCCAATTGAAAAAAGAATTACTGAGAAACAGGAATACATTAAAAATATTATTAAAGGAAAGTTTTCCGATGGAGTAAGCGTAGGAAACGTAAGTTCAAGGTCATATCGTTGTGTAATTGATATTGATGAAGACCTTAAAGACCATACAAATGAAATATTTGAACCTTTTATTAGTGGTGGATTTAATATTATTAATCTATCTGATTATATTGAAGAAGTAAAAGATGAGAATGTATTTCTTATCTCTTGGAAAAATGCGTTTGATAAGCACGAAGAAATTTTGAAAAAGTAAAAATATATGACACAATTTTATGGTAATATTTGTACCTTTACAATGGTAAAGGGTGATTATCTTAGAGATACAAATGATAATACTAAGAAAATATGGAATGATGCTCTAACAAATGGGTATAAGGATATAGTAGATGTTACTGAGAGTGATGATAAGGAAAAAGTATACCTTGTTGATACATCAGTTTATCATCAATTATTGGAAGCATCAAGAGAAGGAAAAGATATTGACCCATATGGTATTCCGAATGTTAATTTTAGTTTGATTGAACGGACTGATGAGAGATGGCAAGCATATAAAGAACAACGTTTGACAAGAGGATTTGACAATAGCGAATTGTGGAATTTAGATACTACAATTGTTAAGTTTATTTTGCCAAGATTAAAAGTTTTCAGAAGTTTTGAATGTGGACATCCAGGACATATTGATACAATGGAAGAATGGAACGAGATTCTTGATAAAATGATAAAAGGTTTTGAATATTATCTTGATGAAAATCTTGGTGAAGATAAGAACTTAACTTTTAAGGAAAACAATGCTAATCGTGAAAAAGTTATATCTGAAGGATTAGATTTATTTCGTAAATATTTCAGTAATTTATGGAATTAAAAAAACTATTTATATATAATATATAAATAAGATAATTAAGAATGAATTTATTTGAAAGTTATTTAAAAAGACTTGTTAATGAAACGGTTAAAGAATTTTTAAGTGAGAAACGTTTAATTACATTTGATAACAGAGTATATCCTAAATTTGGATGGTGTGTTATCTTAGCAGGCGGTGGTGGAAGTGGAAAAGGTTATATAAATTCACATAATTTACCGATTGATGGTAAAGTCATTAATGTGGATGACTTCAAAAAATTATATGCAAGATTAAAAAAGGTAGAATATAATTCGCACAATCCAGAAGATGTCGCTCGTTTACATAAAATGGTATCACAAGCAGATATAAAAGGTATGTATACTGATAACATATTTAATCCTGAGGCACATAATACTGAAAGATTACCTAATGTTATCTTTGATATGACAGGTAGAGACCCAGAGCATAATGTTACATATATTGCCAGATATGCAAAAGAAATGGGTTATAAGACTTGTGTAGTATGGGCTGTTGCTAACAGACATGAAGCATTATTAAGAAATCTAAGAAGAAGTCGAACAGTTCCTGATAATATCATTCACTCTATACATAATAATCTTGCAACTAATATGCCACCATTTTTAGAAAGTCAGTTAGCAGTCGATTATTTAGATGATGCGTGGATTATATTCAGTTCAACTGATAATCTTACTCAATCAGATTTAAGTGGTGATGAAGCAAAAGATATGGCAGTTCATTTAGATAAAAGTAACAATGGATTTATCATTTCAAATGATACTTTTGCACGAATAAATAAGTATGTTGGTAAACTTGAGAAAAATCCTTTACACCCAGAAACTTATTTAAGCAGTAAAGAAATTGCTGATAAATATGGTACACCACAATTTGATAAAAACGGTAATCAAAATGGCTATGAATTTGATAGAAGCCAATTCAATAAAGATAGTAATTTTTATCGTTAATTCTTAAAAATAAAGATAAATGGAACATACATTAAAATTAATTAAACCGATAGAAAATGAATATGATTGTGATTATGTTGGTAATGCACAGTCTTTAATTCATCCTATAAATAAAGAAATAACATCATTATTTAAAGATGAATTATATAAGATGATTTTGAATAAGATAAATCATTTTCCTGATATATTTTTATATTTGTCAATTAAAAAGGAAGAAGAATATGTAACAAAAATTACGATAAATTTTGATTATGTAGAAAATCTTAATTCAAATAAAAAGGTAATATTTGAAAATGAAGATATTATACAAGAATGCTTAAATGAGTTAATGGCAAAGAAAAGTCTTGTTATGCGAGAAAATGAAGAACCCGCATATTATATGTATTCTAATTTAAAAAGGCTAATCCCAGAAATAGGTGAATATTTTTCTTCGGTAAGAGAAGATTTTTATAATTTACATACTTCATTGGTTAATCAAATTATACGTTTTTGTAAGGAGCATGATTTGAATATCTCAGATTTTTATCTTAGTGCAGATGGTGTTGAACCATCAATAGAAAATGGTGAATGGGTACCATATACTGATAGTAGTTTTGGTATTTATGAAACAGATTATAAAAATTTTAAAAAGTATCCCGTTTTATGCTCTATGTAATAATAAATTATACTTATATTTAAATGAAAGAAATATTAACGACAATATATTCGCAACCTTCAATAGAACCGCTTAAAGAATTGGTTAGCAGTTTTTTAACTACATTTGGAATATATGATATATCAATTGATGATATGTTTTATTATAATATATTCTGTTCAGCATCTACATATGCCAATTATAATTGGGAATATCTTATTCAAAATAGTGTAGATTTTGATATTCCATTTAATTTATATGCACCTTGTTCAACATCAGATGAAAGAATAGATTATGTTGAAACTATTATAAAGGATGTACTTTTAGGTAATATAAAAAAACCAGAATGGATGATTTATATTGAAATGGAAAGTCATTGTGATAATTCACTCTGTGAACAGCAACCATCCAATTTTTTACGACTATTACCAAAAGATGAAAAATATGAAGTAATCGGTAAATCTCTTATAAAGTTTCTTTACTCTCCTAATAGAACTTCTGTAGTTTATTAATGTTTTTTAATAAGAAAAATTTGTGAGGTACGATAAAAAATCGTACCTTTGTTATATATAAACATTAAACTTTAAAAGATATGAGTAATAAAAAGAAAATAGTCGTATTAACAGGTGCTGGTATATCAAAAGAATCTGGTATTCCAACATTTCGTGATGCTGTTGATGGATTGTGGGAAAATTATGATATAAATGATGTTTGTACGGCTGAAGCGATAAAACGAAATCCAGAATTGGTTCATAATTTTTATAATGAACTAAGAGCGAAGTATAAAGATGCTAAACCAAATGAAGCACATAAATTGCTTTATGAATTGGAAAAAGATTATGATGTTGAAATTATTACACAGAATGTGGATAATTTACATGAACAAGCAGGCTCTACCAAAGTTCTTCACTTACATGGCGAGATAATGAAATGTCGTGATACTGGTAATACTAATTACATTTTTGATATACCTTGTGATGAAGAAGGTAATTACAATACATATCATGGTATGAAAATAGATGGACATACTGTACGTCCTCATATTGTATTTTTTCACGAAGATGTACCAAATATAACAAAGGCTGCTTCTTTGATGAAAAAAGCTGATATTTGTGTAGTAATAGGTAGTTCAATGCAAGTTTATCCTGCTGCTGGTTTAATTGACTATGTTAATGTTGGTAATCCAATATATTATATTGACCCATTTCCATCAATTGACCAAGTATCATATCCTGATGTTCAAGTAATTGATGAAGTAGCAACGAAAGGAATGGAAATATTAACTGAAAAATTAAAGAAATAACAAGATAAAAGAATGAAGAATTGGTCATATTATAAAAAAGGTTGGTCTATATCGTGGTATAATTTTAAAAACGAATTAGATGATTCATATGCTAAAACATTTAATGAAGCCTATAAAAATAACCCAGATAAATATTTTAAGAAAGTATTTCATTTATTGAGAAATGAATATGGCATAGAGTATGTCCACATGTGGAATACTTCTCATTTATTGTGGCAAACACCAAAAAATATATATTGGTTTAAGTTTAGAGTTTCTGACAGATTTGATAAGAAAGGAAAATGGAAGTTTAAAGTTATGAAAACCACTAATGACCATGTAAGTTGTGGTTAAAATATAATATAACATTTTAAATAAAAAGAATATAAATGAAAGACAGTAGAACATTTCACGAAATTTTTGGTATTTATGTAGAAAAACCGTATCAATTGGGTGTATTACGGGCTAAACAAAGAAATTATGAATGGCGCAGAATTGAGATATTGCAATTATTAAATGATATTTCAGAATTAGCAGAAACACATGATCCTCTTGGATATTTTGTAAATACGGTTGCAATTTTTGAAAATGTAAAAGAAAATGTTGAAGAAATAATTGATGGTAATCAAAGATTGACAACAACATTATTAATATATCTTACAATAAAAAATTTTATATTAAATAATAATTTGGGAAAACAGTATGAGTTTATTCTTAATGATATAGATAGAAGAATTTATCGGCACTATGATAAACGTGTAATTTTAAAACCAATGCCTGTTGATAAGCCTATTTTTGAGGATGTATTGAATAATTGTCATGAAAAGATTCACAGCAACAATTATGAATATAAGACAACAAGAATTGCTAAAGCCTATAAGTTCATTTATGAATATTTTACAAATTGTTGTATTGAAAAGGGTTATAATTATATAAATTCATTTTATATGGGTGGGCTTTATAATCTTCGTACCTTGATATTAGAACCTCAGAGTGAGAAGGAAGCCGCTAATTTGTTTCAGAAATCTAATACTTGTGGTTTAGAACTGAATAACAATACAAAAATTACAGTTTTTGTAAATCAGATTCTTGCGGACTATGTTGATGATAATGATTTACCATTAGAAAAGTATGTAGAGTATAATACAAAATTTGCTAACGCTGTGGATAGTGTAAAAGATTTTAAAAAATCTTTTGTCTATTTTTTATATTATTTAAATAACACTTATGTTACATATACAAGAATTTATGATTCATTTTATAATTATTTGAATAATGTCCTTGTTTATGGTAAACAAAAATCAGATAAATTTAGTAATATATTCGAATTAATTGATAAATTCTGTTATTTTACCAACTTCATTTATTCGTTACAAAACAATTATTTTGAAAATGAAACTAAAAAGATAAACTATTTGTTAAGTTTGTGTGGTACTTGTGTCTATACTGAAATCGCTATAATAGATATGTTTAGTGATAAATATGATTATGCCTTTAGTAACACAGAAAAATATAATATTATTGAAATGTTAATGATAATAACATTTCGTAGTAAATATCTCGTTAGTGGATTAAGTCATCCAGAGAAAAGAATGGCTTGCTTGATTAACAAATGTTTGGAAATTAACAGTAAAACTAATGAAAGAATAGATAAAATTTTTAAAGAATATATTATAAATAGTGGTCTTTTAGAAGAAATGGGATATGTTTCTGATGAAACTTTTGTAAGAGGTATTATTTATAAACCAATCTATAATAAACGTATTACTTCAGTTTTAAAATATGTTTTAACTAAATTAAATAATTATTTTGGTGATGAACAAATTATTTTTGGAACCAATATAGATAATACTATTGAACATGTAATTCCACAAATAAATAATCAAAATGAAAAATTGTTACATACAATAGGTAATTTGACTGTTTTATCAAGAAGTAATAATTCTTCATTAAAAAATGAAACATATGTAAATAAAAAATCAACATTAAATAAAAGTTCAATTCATTTAAACCAGTACTTTATAGATAAAGACGATTTTAATTGGACTGATGTTGAAGAACGTAGCAAATATTTAGCACCAATAATGTGTGAAATTTTTAAAATATAATATAGGTTTGTTTATGAAAATAGGATTATATTTTGGTAGTTTTAACCCGATACACGAAGGACATATCTTTGTGGTAAAGAAAGCATTGGAAACAGGAATAGATAAGTTATTCCTTGTTGTTTCACCCCAATCTCCATTCAAACCATTATCTGAACTTGCTTCTTTTAAGGACAGATTGGAAATGGCAAAAATTGCTATAAAATCACATAATATTGAAGATAAAGTTGAAGCCGTAGATTGGGAAGAATATATGTATCCATCATATACGGCACATACATTACAGAAGTCTGTACCAATGTTACAAGAAAATGATACAACCATTTTTATGGGGTTAGATAATTTCCTTACAATAGATAAATGGAAAGAACCTAATTACATTCTTGAAAATTATGGAATACATATTATTCCAAGAGGTGATGATTTTGAAGAACGATTAATTACCGATAAGATAAAACAATTGAGGGAAAATGTTACTCCTAACCTTAAAAGTGTTACATTTTCTATAATTGAACATACAATTAACATTTCTGCAACAGAGATTAGAAATAGAGTCAGAAATAATGAAAAAATTGAAAATATTATAGACTGTAATGTATTAAACTACATCATTAATAATGATTTATATAAATAAGAATTTTTAACATAAAAAATTTGTTTTATTGGAATAAAAGTGTTACCTTTGTAACATCAATGAAAAAGATATGAATATGATAATTTTTTTATTATTTTTGATAGCCATATTAATCGGAATTATATGGTTTTATCGTTTGGTTGCTGAATGCAATCATGATGAAAGAATATATAAATTGTTATATACCATATTTTTTATTAATTTGTGATATAGTAATATTAATTTTTTTAATTGTTAATTTAATAATAAAATGAGTAAAAACGTTATTACAACAATTGTTATTGTGGCAGTATTTGCCATTGTGGGATTTACATTGTTCTCAATGGGTGTATCTTATCAGAATCAAGAGGTACGTTATGTAAATCAGTTTAAGGCAGAAAATCAGAAGATTGAAGCCGTGTATGATAATATGTGGAAATCTATCAAGCAGATTGCTGAAGTTTCTGACAAGTATCAGGATTCGTTTAAGGACATTTATGTACAGATTACTGATGCAAGGTATAATAAAGATAATGGTGTACTTATGAAGTGGATTACAGAGTCCAATCCTAATTTTGACCCATCTTTGTATCAGAAACTTGCTGGCGTAATTGAGGTAGAACGTAAGCGTTTCCTTAATGCACAGACTAAAATTATTGACATTGTAAGAGAACATAATAATATGCTTGATGTCATTCCATCTAAATGGTTTTTAAGTGGACGAGAATATCTTGAGTATGAAGTTATTTCTTCAAGTCGTTCTAAGCAAGTAATGGATACTCGTATGGATGATGATGTTCAAGTATTTAACTAAAGTCAAATAAAAATGACAAAGAAAGAATACATCAAATTTATTGATAAGTTATTTAATAGTACAAGTGAAATATATAATATTTACATAACATATTATGATAAAATAACAAGTAAAGTAGCATATAAGGTCATCAATTCACCAAGAGGTATAATTGGTGAACCTTATGTAAATCAATTAAATATACTTATTGACCCAGAGTCTATATTTGATGTAATTAATCCTAATACTGATATAGAAATTAACGGGAATAATATTTTATTTCATTGTGGAAAAAGGATAAGACAAAAACAAGAAAAAATATTGAATGGAATAAAATATAACGGAATGGTTACAGTAGGCTATGAAACCTATAATTTTTCAATTAACAGTAAATATATTGTAAAATATCATATAAATTAAATATATAATGATTTGGTTTAGTTTATTCATACCTTTTATTTTATCAATTCTCTTTCTTCTTTATTTTAATAAAGATAGTTTTAGTGATAGATTTAATTCAGATGAGTTAAAATTTAATTTGGTTGTATTATTTGTGCCTACTTTGATTGTTGGTATAGTTATGTTAATTATGAACTTGGCTATGATTAGTAATAATACTGATGATGTAGAATATCTTTCATATTACTATACTAAAATATATCACGAAGATAAGTGGAATGAAAGAGTATGGGTAACTAAGACCAGAACCGTTACTGATAGCAAAGGAAATACACATACAGAAACCTATCAAGAACGAGAAACACGCACCCATCCAGAAAAATGGTATGGATATTTGAATAATGGTTCGGAGTTATCATTAACACCAAATGAGTATAATAATATTAGAAAACGATGGAATGTACCAGAACATTTTATTGACAAACATCGAAATTATTATACGATTGATGGCGATGCACAAGAATATATATGGGATAAGAATAATGAAACCATAAAAACATATGTTAAGAAACATCATTATACTAATAAGGTAATTGGTACAGAAACTGCTTTTAAATTTAATGAAATAACACAAGAAGAAGCAAAAACATTGGGTTTATATGATTATCCTAACATAGATAATAATGATGAACAAGACCCGATAATAGGTTACAAAAAGTTTATATCATTTAATGATATTAAACAAATTAAATTGTATAATGCGCTTAATGGTTATAAAAAACAAATAGGTGTTTATGTTTTAATATATCCAAATTCTTCTTCAAGCATTGTAGAAGACCAACGTTCTTATTGGCAAGGTGGAAATAAAAACGAATTTGTAATATGTGTTGGAATTGACTCATTAACAAATAAAGTACAATGGTCACAATGTTTTAGTTGGCTTGATGATATTACAATGGAAGTAGAGTGCCGAAACTTTATTAACAGTCAAGATAAGTTGAATATCACCGTTTTAAATAATTGGTTAGAAAAAAACAGTAATCTATGGAAACGTAAAGAATTTAGTGATTTCAATTATCTTAATGTAAGTTTAAGTGATAGTCAGGAAATTACGATTTTATGGACGGTCATTATATTATCATTGATAATGGCAATATCTGGGGTCATAATGATTAAATCAAATGATTTATAATTAACATATAATAATAGGAATACACTGAATGGGAGACTGATGCCACAACAGTTGCAGGAAGTTGCGAAAGCACAATATAATAGCACAAATGTTAGCAGAAGAGTGCGCCCTAATGTCTGTTGAACAAACTATATACAGAAGGTAAGTGTTATTTCTATTATTTTTTTTTATTAATATGAAAAAAGATAATCCAAGTCAACAAAAGATTGTTGATACTATTTCCTTAAAACAAAGGAAAGATAGTCATAAAAAATATAAAATAGAAAGTCTTGAATCGCTTAAAACTTTAAGAACACGTTGGTTTAATGAAACCAACTATTATTATAGGGATAAAGATAGTTTAAGTGATAAAAGAGAAGTCTTTAATTTTATGGTTGAACATATTAATCATAGTAAAGATTGGTATGCTAACTGTTTTACTTCTTCTGATAGAAAATTATATAAAACATTAATTAGATTAGATTATAGTAGAGAATATAATAAAGAAAAACCATCTTCTATTTCGTATGTTCATTGGGATTACGAAAAATTTGGTTTTGGTGATGCTATCATTCTTAATAAACGAAACAATAGAAGAAGTTGGTTTATAACTGATAATGAATGGAAAGAAATTATTAAAACTGTGAAACATATTGCTCCGTGGGTAAAACGGCTTATCTATGCAAGTAATAATAATTACGTTTCTAAAAAGGATATAAACAATATTATCAATAGTGGTTGTGAATTAATCGGGGAAACAAATGCCAAAATATATAGACGTTCATTTGATATAGAAATATTCGGAGGTTGTGAAGGTAGATATATTAAACATATACCAGAGGAGGTAAAAGAATTTAAAGGTTATGAATTTATTATTTAGCAATATTTAACACAAAAATATTTGTTTATATTAAAGAAAAATCGTACCTTTGCATTGTTAAATATAAAAATCATAAGTATATGAAATTCGATAGTTTAAAAGAAAAATGTGAGTATTATCGTGGTCTTAACGATTCAAGGCTTGTACCAAATTCATATGTGATGGTAATGCTTGATGGCAGGTCGTTTTCAAAAAACATTAAAAATCATTTTAAGAAACCTTTTGATGAAGATTTTATTGAAATGATGAATGAAACGGCTAAATATGTTTGTGCAAATGTACAAGGTTGTAAGATGGCATATACACAAAGTGATGAAATTAGTCTAATTATTACTGATTTTGAAGATATTAATACAGATTCATTCTTTGGTTTACGTAATAATAAACTACATTCAATCATTGCTTCCCTTGCTACTTCAAAATTTAATCAACTTATGATAGAGTATGCCTTTGAAAATGCAGCAATTGTTAAAGCAGAATTTAATCTTAAAAATATTAAGAATATAATTAATGCAACTAAACTTTATCAGTTTGATTGTAAATGTTGGAATGTACCTTCTTGGAATGATACATTTGCTTGGTTGCTATATCGTCAAATTGATTGTATTCGTAATTCAAAACAGCAAGCAGCACAGTCTTATTTATCACATAAAGAATTAGTAGGTAATGAATGTGATAAACAAATTGAAATGCTTAAAGATGCACATGGTATTGATTGGTATACAGAATATAATGATGGTATGAAATACGGACGTTTTATTTATCGTGATAAGGAACATTTTGTATCTGATAAATATGGCGAATACGAAAGAACTGTATGGAATAGTCATTATGCATTTCCTTTAATGGAAGACGGTGGGAAAGAGCGTTTTAATGAACTTAATTTAATACCAAAGTTGTCATGAAAGTAATTATAACAGAAGTTAAAATAGGATGGTTCAAGAATGAATATTCTAAAATTAGAGAGTTTGATGAATGGAAATATGAATATCTTCCTGTAATAGATGATGTATTGTTTATTAATGATGAACAATATAAAGTTCTTCAAAGAAGTTTTCATTGTATAGATATAGTACAAATTTATGTAAGAAAGGTCTAAATTATTATGAAAAGATACGATTCAATAGATAATGTAAGATATGACAAAACCCTTATGGGTGAAGAAGTTTGGGCTTTTAACAAACTTGATGGACAAAATTTTGGTGTTAAGTATTCACCTAAAAATAAAGAGTTTACAGATTTTACATCAAGAAATTGTAATGTCGATGAAACACATTCTCAATTTGGTGATGCTGTAAAGTATTTTAAAGAACATTATGCTGATAGACTGAAAGAAATTATTAATAGTAATTCTGGTAAAAATCAAATTTTCAAGGGAGTTGAAGAAATAATGTTTTTCTTTGAGTGGTATGGTGAAAACTCATTTGCTGGTTTTCACACCGAAGGTGATGAACTTAAACTTGCTTTGATTGATGTCTTTATGAAAAAGAAGGGTTATATAGAGCCAAAAGAATTTTATGAATTATTTTGTAATGATCCAATAATTCTAACTCCAGAAGTAATTTATAAAGGCAAATTAACACAAGAGTTTATTAATTCTATTAATGAAAATGATTGGACACAGGATGGCTGTCAATACCCTAATGTAAAAGAAGGTGTAGTTATTAGACGTTCTACTAGAATGAAAGGTCAAAGAATGCCTAAAACGAAAACAAAGACTAAATGGTGGATAAATAAATTACACGAGAACTTTACTGAGGAAGAATGTAAGAAATTGGAGTAATAAACTATTACATTAAGAAGTTTTAAAAATGGAAGTTAAATCTAAAAGAGCCG
This sequence comes from uncultured Mycoplasmatota bacterium, assembly GCA_949527715.1. Lineage (GTDB taxonomy): Bacteria > Bacillota_I > Bacilli_A > Mycoplasmatales > Mycoplasmoidaceae > Malacoplasma_A. Next base: position 48,593 of record CATEWF010000001.1, read on the forward strand.
AAGGTGTTTTGAAAGAAATACTTGATAAAATTGATGAAGTAGAACTTACAAGAACCCGTAAACGTATGATGTTAGCAGTAAAGATTAGTGAAGCAATGATTAAATGTGGCTATAGTAAAGAACAATTCGCTCATCTTATGAACAAGGATGTATCTATTATTTCAGATTGGTTATCTGGCGATGAAAATTTTACGATTAACACTTTAATGGATATCGAGAATATTCTTGGAATAAAACTTCTTAATGTATAATTTTTTTATTATGGAATATATTGTAGAAAAAGAGTTTCTATCTAAATTAGGTAGAATGAATGGAAAAGTACGAGAAGAAATTGTTAAAAAATTTCCTGAAATATACAATGATGAGGCTAAATTTTGCTATATTGGTCAAATAATTTATTCAAAGAAAAAAGAATCCTTTTATACTATTGTAAAAGTAAAAAATGAAATAAAGTTTCTTAATATTACTAATAGTAGTTTTTGGAAGAATACTATAAAGTTAGATTACGATAAATATCCGACATATACTCCTGGTAGTGATGATGATAAGATTATAACTAAAGGTATGTTCCGTGATTTGTTAGGAGAATTTTCTTATAGATTTGAAGAATTTATACCAATTAGAAATAATGATATGCTTCGTTTAAGAAATAGCCTTATGACTGATAAAAATTGTTAAGAATAATGAGTCGAATTAGTATTACAGATAGCAAAGGATTTCGTTATACAGTTGATGATACGAAATCTATTGGTAGTGGTGGAGAAGCCTGCATTTATTCGTTAAATAATGGTAATGTAGTTAAACTTTATCATAACATTTCAGATGCAATTTCTCCTAAGAAAATAAATGAATTAACTGTACTTGATGACACTTTATTTGTAAAACCATTAATGCCAGTACATGGTGATAAGAATGGCTATATAATGAAAGAATTAGATTTAAGCAAATATTACCCTATCTATTCGTTATATAGTTCATCATTTGTACTTAAAAATGGTTTTCCACGAGATTATAAGAAAGTTATATCTGAAAAGTTAGTTAAAGCGGTTAAAAATGCCCACGACAATAATATTGTTATTGGAGATTTAAATCCATTCAATATTATGGTGAATAATCAATTGGATGTTAAGTTTATTGATGTTGATTCATATCAGACAATATCATATAAACATAATGATAAATTATTAGAAGATATACGTGATTATTACTATAATGGAAAGGTATCAAAGGAAAGTGATTATTTTTCGTTATCAATCATAGTATTTTGTTTATTCACTGGTATTCATCCATATAAAGGAATACATAATGTATATAGGGATAAACTAAAAGATAGGGAAATAAATAACATATCACTTCTTAATGAAAAAGAAATCAATAATATAAAAGTACCTAAATTTTATGTCCCGATTGATAATTCATTAAAGGATATGTTCTATCAATTGTATCAATTGAATAAACGTTTCCTTATCAATATGGAAGGAAAAACAATCGCTGATGTTAAGTTCGATGCCATTGTTGCTTCAAATGAATTGCTCATTCGCAGTCTATTTAAAGGTAATATTTTAAATGTATGCTGTTCTAACAAGTTTATGGCAATATTCAATGATAAAGATACTCAACTTTATTCATTGGAAAGCAAAGGTATAATTGTAAGAATTGGAAATATTGACAAAAAATATCCTTTAATATTAACAGATAAGAATATATTCACAATATATAATAATCATTTATATCTATGTAATGTTAAAGAACAAAAATTTACTGCATTTAAATCATTAATGTTCAATAATGTTTATCTAATAAAACAATATGAAAATATATTGGTAGTGATTACAAAAGATGATAAACGTTATACAATTTATCTTGATGAGATATTTGCCAATAACATAAGATATACAGTAGATGATGTTTATCATAAGACGTTTACCAAAGTGAACGGTTTGATACAACGGATAAATAACAGTTCTACAAATATATTTTATAATTCAAATGGTAAGTTGATGCAGAATATGATACCTGAAAAGGTAGTAGATATTATACAAAATCGTAATACTGGTATTTATACTGTTATTGAGAATAATAATGTAATTCATAAACTATTCTATATTAATCAGTATGGAAACATGAAGACTAAATCATTGACTGAAATGTACCCATTTACATCTAATGATAAGTTTGTAATTCTATATTGTGATGATAAATTACATTTCCTTGATAAAGAAACCTTAAATGAAGTAGTATCTTTTGAAGCCAATGGATTGGATAATTGTCAAATAATGTCAACACAATCTGGCATTGTAACATTTAATAATAGTGAATGTCAGATTTTAAATACTAAATAAATTTTGTTTTATCAAAAATAAAACGTATATTTGAAAAGTAATAAAAAAAAAATATTGTTTAACAGAATAAAAATTTTTGGATAATGAGAAAATTAACACTTATCGGAAGAATCGTTGCAGATGCCGAAAAACAAGTAACAAGTAATGGTCGTGAATATCTTACATTCAGACTGGCTAATAATGAATTTGCTGACCCAAAAGACTCTGATGGAAAACAGACCCCTTATTGGTTTAGAGTAACTTCTTGGGAGGCAAAACATATTAATCTAACTAAGTATTTGACTAAGGGAAAGCCTGTAATCGTTATTGGTGATTATAAGGATAGTATCTACGAAAGTAAGAATACAGGTAAATGGGAAATCAGTCGAGATATTATCGCTGATAGCATCAACTTTGTTGAGGGTTCTGCAAGTAATAATGGAACACAACCAACGACTACTACACAGAAGAATGATGCAGCACCTGTTAATACGACAAAGACTACAATCCCACAAGTAACTTCTACACCAGTTACTCCACAGGTTATTATGACAAACACATCTAATAGTAATGACGATGATGAATTGCCATTCTAATATAAAAACTATATGATTAATAGTATGAAAAATAAGAAAATGATTTCTTTCAATTGGGAAACTAAGGAAATACGTAATGCAGAACGTATTGGTGCTATGTATTGTTTTAAACGTTGTGATGTAAATCAGAATTAATTTTGTAGCCGATTGAAATTAAGTGTGTTAAAAGGAATAACTCTTTCGTTATTCCTTTTATATTTTATTAGTTTAATTTAACACAAAATATTTGGTTATATAAAATTTTTGTAGTAACTTTGTATTATAAAATAAAAGAAGACAGTATGGTAGAAAAAGATTACACATATTTGTTTGATATACTTGTAAATGGTAAATCAAATACAAAAGTTAGTGATGATAAACGAAATCACATTAAAATGGCAATTACAGAAATGAATAATTGGTATGATTTATTCATTAAACGTATTGAAGAAGAAAAAGATAAAAAGCAATTTATGCGAAATATGGGAGATAAACCTATTTCTAATATAACGGATATTCAATTTGAAGAAGATAAATTCTTTAAAGATGATAATGAAATTAAACAATTAATTGTTTATCATTGGTTTGCTTATCTATTGCGTTATAGATTGCCGAGATTTCCTGATGGTAAAACACTTAGAGCAAATAGAAAAAAGTTGCTTAAAGAACTAAGTGATGGAAAAATGACAACTACAAAAACAATTGAAATGCTGAATTCAATATATAGTCAATTAAAAAATATTTAATACATTTGTATATGAAAGAAATTATTAAAGGAACAAAAGAACAACGCATTAATCGAATGACAAGAATGGCACTTGAGTGGCAAGATGATGCAAGAACACCAAGTCAGTTAAAAAATAGTTCTTACTATTTTAGAAAATACCATATCGGTCCTTATAAGGTTGATTTTTTTGATGACATCAAGACAGCCAATATTAACCGAGAGTGGGTACTAAATAAGATGCAAATATGTTCTGAACATAAAAGACTTCTTAAACATAAATTGATACAACGTAAGTTAAATGAAGTTCAGCAGCCTACATTGTTTGATGAAATTAATAAAGAAGAAAATGTAGAAGTCGTTTCAAATAGTCTTGAAAAATACAATGATTTAGAGTTAATAGATGAATTGAAAAGACGTGAGTATATGGTTTTTAAAAAGTGTTAAAAATATAATAACAATTTTTTAACATTAAAAATTTGGTTATGTAGAAAATTTTCCATACCTTTGTATTGTAATTAAAAAGAAGAAAATAAATAGTATTAACAATTAAAAAAGAGAAATTATGACAAACGCAATGTTGATTGTAGACATGCAGAATGATTTTGTCTGCACAAATGGCACACTTTCAGTTCCAGGTGCCGAAGAAGATGCAAAAAGAACAGCTGATTTTATTAAAAAAAATGCTCGAAACATTTATCATATTTCAGCAACTCTTGATAGTCATCACCCTATTCATATAGCAAATGCTATTTTTTGGAAAGATGCAAATGGTAATCATCCTTCACCATTTACTACCATTACTGCACAGGATATTAAGGATGGAAAATGGCAAACAGCATTTAATCCTCAGTGGGCTGTACATTATGTTGAGGAACTTGAGAAAAAAGGGAAAATTCTTACTATATGGACTGATCATTGCATTATTGGAAGTGAAGGATGGGCTTTGTATAAAGATATTGCTAATGCATTGATCGATTGGGAAAAGGAAACTTCACGTCCTTATCATCTTGAGTTTAAGGGAAGCAATTGGTATACTGAACATTATAGTATCTTTAAGGGTGAAGTAGAAGTTCCTAATTGTCCTGAGACACAGTTGAATCAGAATCTTATTAATATTCTTAATAAATTTGACCGAATATTTCTTTTGGGTGAAGCATCCTCAGTATGTGTAAAAAATTCACTTAACGACCTTAACAACTATGCTCCTGACCTTGTAAGCAAGTTGGTTATTCTCGAAGACTGTATGTCACCTATCGGTCCTTGGGATATTAATACTGATGCCGTTTATCAGAAAGCAGTATCTTTGGGTGCAAAGATTATGAAATCAACAGATGTTACATTTTAACTTAAAATGAGTGCTAAATGTATAAATAAAAATACTTGTATATTATTAATACATTTTCCAGTTTCTTTATTGCCAGTAGAACAAATGGTAGATTTTACAGAAGATTTACATCGTTATTGTGATGATACTGTATTTCCATTTGTAATCGCTGACAATGTTGAGAAAGTTGAAATCGAATTTATTAATAATGAAACTCTTTCAGAAAAAGAAAGAGAAAAGTTAAATACAACAATAGAGAATTTATTAACAAAAAATAAAAATAAAGAGTAATGGACGAATTTAATTTTATGTCAAGTATGGGATTGAATTTTACTAACTTTAATCCCGAAAATATTCAGGTATCGGAAACAATTAATGTAACTTTTGTAATTGATAAGTCTGGTTCAGTTAATAATTATGTTGATGACCTTAACAATATTCTGAACGAGTTTTTGCACGAACTTCAAAGGTCACATGTTGCTGACCGCGTAATGGTTTCGGTAGTTGAATTTAATGAGAACATTGATGTTGTTTCAGCCTTCCACCCTATTGCAGATGTTAAGGATTTTGAGATTAAGCCTGGTGGTATGACCAATCTTTATGGTGCAACGCTTTCTGCTCTTGAAAATGCAATTGCCTATAAGGAAGAACAGGAGAATAATGGTTTGACTTCTAAATCTCTTGTATTCATTATTACTGACGGTATGGATAATATGAATGCAACTAATGCTTCTAATATCGCACAGAAACTGCGTGAGATTTATTCAAACGAAATGAATAGTTTCTCTTTCTCAGTTATTATGTTCGGTCTTGGTAATGAAGCAGATTTTGATAGTGCCCGTAATGCAATGGGTATCAAACCTGAAATGCTTGCTAAGTTGGGTACTACTGCAAAGGAACTTCGTAAGATGGTTGGCTTTATTTCTTCTTCAGTTTCTTCAAGTGCCGCTGGTAATAGTATCAGTGCAGTCACTTTCTAAGAAATGACAATATATTTTCTTAGTTTTCATAAATCTACTCATTGTTTAATGGGTAGATTTTTGCTATTTATAACTACTTATAAATATAGAATTTTTTAATAGAAATGAAGTTATTTTGTGATTTAAATAAAAAGACTATTGTCATATCAGATAAGCAACAAAAAATAATAAATGAAACGATTGCTTATCACGGTTCAAAAGCAAATTTTGAAGAATTTAATATTGCGTACATTGGTTATGGTACTGGTGCGCAAGAGTTTGGCGAAGGTATATATCTTACATTCGATAAAGAAACTGCTTATAGTTATGGTGGAACTGTCTATACAGTAGAAATACCAGACATCAATGATGGAAATTATATCTATTACGATAGACCTGTATCAGGAGAGATTTTTCCTTCAATTGTTGATGGCATTATTGCAGATTTAAAATATCAGTATCCTGATGAATATGAAACAGAAGAAAGTATTAAAGAAATTAGAAATGAATTATATGAGATATTAAATCCTTCGGAAGGAAGGTATCTTATGTATAATATACATAGATATGTAGATGACCCAGTAGTCATACCTAAAATATTAAAAAGGGCTGGTGTTACAGGGTTTATATATAATAATGGTAAAGTAACTAATGTCGTAATGTTTTCTTCAAAAGATGTTAAAATACTTAATAAAGAACATATAGAAGAAAATAAACATTATAATGAAGACTATTTCAATCCATCTGAATTATTATCTGAAAGTAAAACATATTATGCTAATATGGATGAAAAATTGATAATTAAAGATGGAAGAACTGCAATAAAAACTACACCGACACAATTAGAGGATAAGATAAAAGAAATTTGGAAACTTAATAAAGAAGATGAATATACTAAACTTAAATATGCACTTCATCAATTAATGGCATATCCAAAAGGTAAAAAAGGCTTGGAACAATATGCAAAAGATATTTCAAAAATAAAGTTTGATGGTGAAAATTTTGAAATAATTGGCGATATAAGGACAAATAATAATGGTATATCTTATATTATTGCTGAGTCTGGCGGTGATTGGGAAATTCCTTTGTTAGTCTTTATCTATTTTGATGGAAAACATATCAGAGGATATATACCCACATATGGTAATTGTTTTGACCAAGATAAGAAAACGGCATTTGGTAACGGAGATGACTTAGATTATGAGTTTATTAAAAATGAATTTAAAGATGAAAAAGCAAGCCCTTATGATATAAAAAATCATTTGAAATTTAATATTGATGCTTGTATTAAAGATTTTAATAAACATATTAAAGTTACTAAAGGTAAATTAAAAGAAAGCAGAAATATCATTACAGAATGTACATTTAGAGATTTATTGATTGAAGCCGCAACAATACAAGATATATATTCAAAATACTATTCAGATATACCAGAAGATGAATTTCAACAGATAATTCAATCTGACCCTACGTGGCGAGAAGATAAACCAGATAAAATGGGAAAGTATGGTAAATGGTTGCTTAATTTATATAAACAAAATAAATTAAAAAATGAAGATTTATATAAAGCAAAAGATTATTTATCTTATTTTGTTAAATATTATAATAAAGTATCTGAAAAAGATATTAATAAAATAAGTGATTTACCTTCTTTATATAATATAATTCAACAATTCAAAGAAGCATCTGATAACGGAGAAGAAATTGCTACCTCTAAATCTGATGAAGTACGAAAGATTAAGAAAGATGCCGAAAAGTTTTATGAAGATGATACTTGGTTAGTTGTAATTCCACATACACAAGAAGCATCTTGTTATTACGGAAAGAATACCCAATGGTGTACTGCTGCTACTGATAGTTATAATATGTTTCATCAATATTATAAAGATGGTTTACTTTATATTAATATAAATAAGAAAACGAACCATAAATATCAGTTCCATTTTGAAGATGCACAATTTATGGATGAACGAGACCAATTTATTAATACACCCATTGCAAAATCTATTGGTTTAACTAGTGGTTTACTACAAGCATATATATCTAAATATGGTGGTAGGGCAGCAATAGCATTGACTTGTACAGTTGATTGGGATGCAGACGAACCAATAGAAGGTGATGACCCATTTTATGTATATGTAGATTATGATGGCTATTATCATATAGTTCAAGTAAATGGTATAAATGTTATGCCGTGTAAAGGCTTAACAACTGATAGTCTAACTTATGATAATGATGTAAGATATTTAGGTAATGGCATTTTCTATTATCACGACTATGAGGAAAACGAATATTATGATGAAGAAACTGATGAGTATTATATTGATGGAGAATATTCTGTTAGTGATGATTGGATAATGTTTGATGCTAAAACACAAAAACGCATTAATCTATCTGAAAATGTTGGAAGTATTACACCAATAAATGATAGTTATTTTCAATATAGAGAGAATAATATTTATCATGTATTATCTTTCTATAATATGCAAAAATGTTTTGAAACCAAAGAATTAGTGCAATCAACAAAGTATTTTATGGAATCATACAGATACCGAAATCCTAATCGTAAATTTACTCAATATGATGATGACCTTATTGTATTAAGAAGTTATACTAAAGATGGTAGTCAAAATAAAATTTATAATATATATGAACAAAAATATATAATACCACCATTTAAAGACTGGTATGTAAGTATTGAACTTGATGAAAATGGTTATGAATATATTGCATTCAGAGAATATAGTCCTGGTAATGGACATTCCAATTATTGTTTACTATTATCAGACGGAACATTAAGTCAAGTTTATGACAAAATTAATAAATGATAAATAAATATGTTTTTATGTTTAAAGAACTTATACAATTAATCAAGTGGCTTTTTAGTGGTAATCCAAATGATTACGAAGGACTTGAGTTAGTCCAAATGAAATATTTCCCATTTAAAAATTATTCTGCAATGTCTTGGTGTGGTAGAATAATTACTCGTGAACCAGATAAGATAGACGATGTAACAATCAATCATGAAACTATACACCTTAAACAAGCACAATGTTATGGAACTTGGTTTTCATATTATCTTCGTTATTGTATCGAATGGTTAAAGGGAAATCCATTTACTAAGCCATTTAGGTCTGCTTATTATACAATACCTTATGAGGTTGAAGCATATGCTAACGAGAATGATTTTAATTATGCATTTGTATATAATCCCGATTTAATTAGATTAAAATATAATTTAAAAAATCGAAAGAAATTATTTAAGAGTTTCAAAACCCTTAGAGAGTGGAAACAATATATTAAAACTTTATAAGACAAAAGAGAGTAAGATTTGAGACTAGTCTTACTCTCTTTTTTTATCATATTGTTACTTACTATAATGTTTTATCAGTTTATCCGTAATATCTGGTAGTGATATTTTTTCATAATTTCCATCGTTTTTAAGCCATATTAGTTTTCTGTCAATTACTTTATATCCTAAATTCATTAACATTAGTGCATAGGCAGATAATTGGAATGTATAATGTGATTTAGGTTCATCAATAAAATTATCAAATGGTGATAACATTGTTACATTAAAATTTTGATTATAATCGTTTATAATAGTCTTATTTGTATTATGTGTCACAAGCATATCATAACCACAACAATATGTGTGTGTTGGACTGTCAACTTCTATACATTTAGTTTGTACAGTTTCACAATATTCAACAGACTTTATATTTCTAAAGGTATTTCTTATACTTTTTTTGTTACTAATTTTTAGTCGTCTTATTTTAAAAGGATATATATCAGTAGCAAAACTAATATCCCACTTATCAAATATTTTTTTATTTTTACAATTATTACATTTACCTTTTGCTTTAATAACGGTTGGCTTTATACCTAAAGAATAAAGCAGTTTCATACTAAATTCAATTTGTTCTAACTTAGTTGTTGTTAACACATATCTATTTCTGGTAGCATTATAATATCCATCAGTATCCATTAATCCTCTAAGGATATCTAATCTTTGTTCATAAGAAGCCCTAAGATATATATTAGGAATGTGTTTATTACCTAATAAACCAAGTAATTTTAATTGGTGTGCCAACCCAAAGATAGTTCTGGTTTGTGCTTTACCAGAGCCACCCTGTGAAACATCTTTTCCGATACTATAGCCGCATTTTATTATTTCATCCCACAATTCTTGATACATATTAGTAACTTTCCCATCTATTTTATTACCATCACCTAACCATATTCCTAACACATACGGATGAATCGGTAAATCTACTTTAGGTAATTCTATTGGTTTAGAATTCAATATTTTAGGTACTAAATGAGGTTTTAAATTTTTTTTACCTGTTTTTTTGTTAATAGTAAAATTATTTTCATTATGTATAAAATTAAACAATTCTTTACCTGTCATTACAATAGTTTTAAAATATCTTTCTTTAACACCATTTGGAAATCTTTCTTGAAAAAATGAAATTTCCCATCTATGTTCTTCATCACAAATTATTTCCGTATTATTATCAAATTTGATTTTTAAACATGGATTGTTATGTATTTGAGATACATTTAATACTTTTGTTGGTTGTCCATTTTTATCAAAAACAATATCGTTTTTCTCTATATCACCCATATTTTTCCATCCATCAATTGTAGCAATGGGTGTATCAAGTGGTAGTCCTTTATAATCGTGTAAAAGAATACACCATTCACCTTTATATTTCATTGCAAAAGTAATATCAGCAGTACCACAATATAACTTTTTAATACCAAATTTATTATCCTTTGGCATATACATTTTTACTTCAGGTATTAAAGGATAGATTTCATTAATTTTAAATATATCTTCCCAGTATTTAGATATAGCCTCTTGTTTAGAAGCACAAGGTATTAAATATCCTTCTTCATATTGTTTAATACATGAATTACAAAATGTAGATGGTTCTAACCCACGAACAAAATTCATATAACTTTCACCAAATTCATGATGTTGGGTACCTGAATTGGTTGCTTTTAAGTTAGTTTCTCTCCATCTTCGTTTAATTACCTCAACAGGTACATCTTCTCTAATTGCAACATTTTCGGCTTTTAAATCCCAATCAACATAAGGTTCAAACTCTTTTATTAAACCACTTACTGAAACAGGGGTATCAACGCTTCCATCTTCATTGTGAATGTAATATTTATGTCCTTCTTCAATAAATTCAAGATTACTAAAAGCAGATAAAATATTTTCTCTCATTTCAGTAACTTCTTTTGGTTCAGGATTTTTCTTTAATCGTTCTTTTATATCAGTTATATTTATCATAAATTATTAATTTTTCTTTATATTAACAAATATACAATAAAAAATTGGTATTGCCAAACTAACAATACCAATTTATATTTTTTGCTAAGATATTATTTACCTAACTTACTGCTTAATACAGAAATCATATATTTTTTCTACATGTTTTAAAAAATCCTCTTTCTGTAAAGTATGTTTCATATAATTACAAATAGTACAACACGGAACACAGTTATCTTTTTGATAGCCTATATTAGGATTTAGTCTGTCTATTCCATTATAGGCAATTGGTGGTTGATGTGTATCACCTCTTCTTTTTAGAATTTCTTTAGTCACCATTTTTGGTTCTATACCACAATAATGACAAGGTTGACTTATTAAATTATCAAATTCTTCAAAATTAAGATTAAAAGAATGATTTCTCTTATGTGCATTCCTTTTAGTAGTTCTATACAACCATTTTCTTAACCGTATATAAAAATCTAAGAAAAACTATGAGTTTAACTTAGTTTCCATTTCTTGCTTCAACGAACCACTGCTTTTTAGGTTGTTTTCACAACGGTCATCCACTGTTGGGTTCTCCACAAGCGTTAATTCGGCAGTACGGCTACCTACTAATATCTTATTCCCCTCAATCAATATGTTAATCGCAGCATTCAAATCTCTGTCGTGATGTTCTCCACACATAGGGCAAGTCCACTCTCGCTCACCAAGTGACAAGTTCTTGTAAACATAACCACATTCGTGACAAGTTTTGGAACTCGCAAACCATCGGTCAACTTCGATAATAAACTTATCATTCAACATTGCCTTATTCTTCAATGTATTCTTGAATGTGTAAAACCCAAGGTCTTGAATGGCTTTCGCCAATTTGTGGTTTTTCAACATTCCTTGAACATTGAGATTTTCCATAAAAACATAATCATATGTTTTAAGTAGTGAATTTGCAATGAAATGGATATAGTCTAAACGTTGATTACTTAAATGTTCAAATACTTTCGCAAGTTTCCTTCTTGCTTTATTTCTGTTATTTGAACCTTTGGTTTTCTTGGAAAGTTGACGTTGGAGTTGCTTAATTTTATCTTCACTTCTTTTAAAGAAATGTTTATTTTCAAACACTTCTCCATCAGAAGTTATAACAAAATCCTTGATGCCAAGGTCAATACCAACACGATTATCAGTATGTCTGAATTGTTTGAATTCCTTTTCGTTCATTGATAAAAGGACTGACAAAAAGAAATTACCACTCTTGGTTTTCGATAAGGTAGCACTCTTGATATTGTCTTTATATCTTTGCAATCTCTCAAAATAGAGATTTGAACAACGGAATTTAATGTTTTTCAGACTTTTGGTTAAGGAAATATGTTTCGTTTCAAATGTATTTGATTTGGATATTGCTTCACAAGGGAACAATGCTGAGTTATTATCATGTTTGGACTTGAATTTTGGAAACCCTTTACCAAGTTTAAAGAAGCCGTCATAGGCAGATAACATTTGTCTTATGGCTTGTTTCATCACTTTGGTATTTTGTTCTTTTAACCAAACATAATTTTCATCTTTCAGTAAAGTTCCATGAAAATATTTAGATAAATCAGTTAAACCTAAATTTGTTTTATTTTCGTTATATGTATTTTGTTTAAGAGCGAGCATTTGATTATAGACAAAACGATAACTACCAAGCACCTTATTAAGTGTTTGTTCTTGTGTCTTGTTAGGGTATAATCTTATTTTAACTGCTCTTAACATCATAAATCAAACAAATGGGTTGATAACCCTTTCTATATATAAATATATTGTTAACATAAAAAATGCCAAAAATTATCAATTTTTCTTAATTTTTATGTTAACAGTTCTTAACCCTAATTGATGTTCTTTATTAAATTTAGCATCAACTCTTTCCTTCAATTTATAAAGATAACACCCTTGACTAATATATTCTTGACCAGTGTTCATATTAATACACTTCCACTTAGTTATAAAACATTTATTTGTAGGTATTCTAATTTCTTCTATTACTTTATATACACCAAACACATCTCCAATTTTAACTGGGTATTTTAAAGCATTTTTCTTTATACTTCTATAATTAACACATGATTGTTGATTTTCCATAATCAGGTTTAAAAATACTATTTTTATTCTTCATAATTGAAATCATTTTTAATCATATCATCTATATCATCTTGGTCTATTCCCCAATCTTGTATGAAACCATTTTCATCAATCGTCATTAAAACATAATCACCATATCCGCTATCGTCAATAGCGAAACAATCTGGAACATAAGAACTTATTTTCTTGATTACATTTTTGTTCTCGTCAAATAGGGTATATTCACCATCATCACACACTTTATAATGTGTACAAGCAGTATTTCCTTTAACCCAGTTAAGTATCTGACCGTTATCAACATTAATCTCTAATACCCATCTATCATCTTCAATACAAGGCATTTTTGGTTCATCTGCATCATCTTCTTTACCATTTAAATAAGCATCTTCCCAATATCTAACACCAAAATCGGCTTTAATATATTTTAAATCATACTCTTTTTTAATTTTAAGTTCAACTTTCATAATTTATTCTACTATTTTAATATTATTTATAACTTCTTCTGGACTATCAAAAAGTACCTTTTCAGAAATTAAAGACTTTGACGGAATAAAATTTATCATTCCACTATGTGCAATAATTTCATATTTAGTTTCAATTGCATCTATATCTACAAAAATATGTATTTGCTTAATAGTTACTTGATAAATTGAATTATCAAGAATTGTATATGCTTTATCGTCAATATTATATTTTGTTTTAATATTCATATTTTAATTAATTTTAATCGTTATTTCGCAATCTGAATTAATGTATTTGTGTCTTAATGTAATAATAAAACATACAAAATCATCTATTATAACCGTATCATTAAAATAATATGTAGAATATTTACTGCTATAATGTTTTTTCTTTATTTCATAATCAAAATGATAGTCATATAGGTTGTCTTGAATGATTTTGTCTATTATATTTTCAATAAATACAAATGTTTGTGACATTATTGCTGTACATAATAATGAAGAAATATTATTACATATATCATAATATACTTGATAATATAGTTCTTCATTATTTTTATATTTGTCGTTAATTATCAAACCAAAAGACTGCTCGGCATTCATATTCACCTGATAACTCATAACCTTTCATTGTATTTAATAAAGCAACCCATTCTATATAATCACCATTCCAATTTCCATTTTCATCTTTGAAAATTTGGTTTATACATTTTTCCATTTCTTCTGTCGTACACCATGAAGGTGAATGTGCATCTGGGTCAGAAACTAAATATTCTTCATCATTTTCACCTGTTCGTATATCAGTTAAATATACCTTAGTAGAATAACCTTTTTCAAGCCATTCATTTGCTATTTTTTGAGAAACATATCCATTATCTTCAGCCCAATCTGGCAATTCTTCATCTTTATCCCATATTTTTACTGAATAACATTCCTTTGTGTGATTACAGGCATCAATTGGAAATCCTCTATCTTCAAGTGGTTTTAGTTCATTTTTCCATTGATTTCGAACATTATTTAATAGTGCAAACATACCATAGCATCTATCTCCCCACGTATTATCACTATCGAAAATATAACAATTATGCCACACTTTTGATGAACGAATACGACTGATTTCTTTTCTAATCACATTTCCATTTTCATCTTTTTCTTCTGGAAGAATAACTACTTTTTTATCTTTTTTTAATCTTCTTTCAAGTCTTAAATGTATATCACATCCCATATTAGCATCCTGTTTGCTCTGTTATAAAATTAATGTTTCCTTTGCCAACTACATGAACAGAATCATTTTCCCACTTTTGACCTTTTTTGTGCCAACTTGTATCATCTTCATATATACCTTCATGATGATGGACTTCAAACCATACATCACCTGTGAAATTTTCAATAACGGTTGTTGTCCATTTTTTATCAAGATATTCTTTAAAGTCTGGGTTATATGCCAATACTTCGTCAAGAATAAATACCCCTACCATACCAGCATCAGCACAAAATTCACCGATTGCTTCATTTGTATCACTATTAAATGTTGTACATGACCAATCACCATATATAGTACTTCTTGCAATACCGTTCAAACCAATAGCGGATAAGTTTTCTCCCCATTCACATTTATCCCAATCATTTGTTGGTACATAATTTTTGTCACATTCATCCCAATATTCTTCTTGTTTAGAATGATACTCTCGATTACTTTTTCGTACTTCATACGCTTGTTCAAGAGTTAAATTGTTTTCATCCCATCCATTTTCTTTAACAACGTCACGTTTTTCTATTACTTTGGTTTCATCTTCATCAACTGTTGTTGGACGTTCTTTCTTAACTACATAGCAGGGGTCAGTAATGATAATAGTCTTATTATCAATATGCATTTTTTGTTGATTTTTCATAGAATTATTAATAATATAAGTAAAAATTTGAGTTAATGTATCACATATTTGGAACAAATCACATCCATATTTAAAAACTAATTTTTTTAAGGTGATTTTTTCATTTTCTTCAGTTGTGAATACGATAATATTGCCCAAAATAGTTTCAATAAAATCTTTTCTAAACTTTGTTAGTTCAATTGACTTAATTTTCAAAGGTTTAGCATAACTCATAGATATGAAACTTATTGGTCTTTTAAAATCATGTTTAGTTAGATTTGATTGAACAAGTAAATTAAATATGTAATCTACATAATCTTCATATGCATTTTTAAAATTACGGTCTAATTTAAATATATTTTTTTCAATCATCTTTATTTCTTTAATAAATCTTTAATATCATAAATTCTTAAACCATATATATTAGCAGTAAATCGTTCAACTTGACAACCCTTAGATTTCTGCCAACCTTCAACTGATACGATACCATCACATTCCATTAGTTTTTCGATTTCTCGACCCATATAATATGAATCTGGTTTGTTCTTTTCAAGATTAATCTCAAATGGTGTGATAAAATCAATTGATGGGTATTTCTCGCTTAATTGCTTCTTATATTCTTTACATAGAACCTTTGCAGTTTCTTCTTGTCCTGTAATAGGAATGCTTATAAAAAATTTCTTATTCATCTTTATTTTCTTTTTTATTTTTTAAATGTTCTATAAATAAATTTATTTCATCTCTCATTAAAATCATTTTATTTAAAAAATCTTCTTCGGTGTCATATTCTGCTTTATGTATATTTGCTATATGATAACAATCAGAAATTTTAAAAAATTGACTTATATATGGTTTACCGTCAATAGTTTCAATACCATCAAAAGCGATTATATTACCTGTAGATGGACTATTATTTGGATTTAACCATACTCTTTTACTATAAAAAGTATTAACAGTTTCCATTGCTACTTAATCTATTTAATGCATATTTACATTGTTCTGATGATATTTCACTACCAATATAGTTCAATTTCATCATTTTACAAGCAACTGCCGTTGTCCCTGTTCCCATAAATGGGTCATATACAATAGAATTAGGAAGAGCGTATATATCAAGTAATTGTTTACATAAATCACTTGAGAAAGTCGCTTGATTTAATGTACATTTTCCATCATTATTTGCTGCTTCAATATGATTATATTTTACTTCATAATATTTTTGTCCAGTTTTTTCAGAAATAGATTTGACTTGTCTATTTGTATTAAATGTATTAGTTTCATTTTTCCTTGCGAATACAAATATATTTTCAAATAAACGAGATAATCTTCTTTTATTAGCAGGAAATGGAATACCATTTTTCTTTTTCCATATAATCGTATCAACAAGACTAAAATTAGTCATTTTATCTATCTCACAGATTACTTTATATGGTAATATCGGATTTTCAATTGAATAATTTATATTAAAAATAATGACACCATCTTTTTTCAATACATTATCAATTTTATTGAAAATTGATACCATCCAATTGATATATTCTTCTTCTGTTTTCCAATCTTGATAGACATCATATCTTCCAGTATCTGCATATCCACCTTTACGTTTTGTCATATTATAAGGCGGTGATGTTAAAACAATATCAATAGAATTTTTATCGAACCTATCTAAAGTTAATATACAATCTTCATTATAAATCTGATTTATTTCCATTTATATAATTCTATTTTTTATAATTTGTTATGAATACCTCATCAGTTGTAGTTTCCTTATTTTTACCGTGATAACTGCAATTTGAATAACTATTATTTAAATGGTAAACAACATAGTTATTGTTTTCTATCCATTCATTTAATATTGTGTTTTGTTTACCTTTATTTTCAAGAACGTTAGACAAACCAAAATATACACCTTTTTCGTCTAATGTGTCAAGTAATTTTAATAAATCTCTTTCATCATTCTCATTCCACCCATCTTTTTCATTATAAGATGCACAAGTAATTAAATATGGCGGGTCACAATACACATAATCACCTTTTTTCAGATTATGTACTTTTAATTTTCTAAAATCAATTGAATTAAAATTCACTTCTTTTATAGCATTATGGAATTTTAACAAGTTATTTTCAATTGTTTTGTTATAACAACTACGTTCTTTACCAAACGGCATATTAAATTCACCTTTTGAATTAAAACGTATTTGATGGTTAAAAGAAAAACAAATCAATATGAACAAATCCAATGGATTTCTTATTTCACTTTCATTAAAATGTTTTCTAAATAAGTTATAACCCTCAGTATTGCTAATGGTTAAATCATATTCTTTAATCTTTTCATTAATATATTTAATAATATCATCGACAGTAGAACTTTGAAAAGACTTATAAATATTTACAACATTGCTATTAATATCATTAGCATATAATTTATAGCCATTAATGTTTGCAATTACATTTGCTCCACCAGTAAATAAATCTATAAATGCTTGATTACCAATCATTTCGTCCGATGGGGGGGGGTAACAATGGAATTATTTGTGGTAATAGTTTATGTTTACCACCTGTATAATTTAATGGAGATTTAATAAAATTATTTTTCATACTTTTTTATTATATTTATGCCATACTATCTTTTTCATTTTCAACTTTAATTACTATAGGTATATTTCTTCCTCGAACACCAAAACTACACCTATAATATTCACCTTCATAATTAAAAACGCATCCACTCATTATGCCTGCATAATTTCCATCACCTAAACTTGTAATGTGAGGTAATTTTTCAAAATCAATCATATTTTTTTCTTTTTAATTATTTTTATTTATTATTTCCCATTCTGGTATTATATCATTATAAAATAATTTACCACATGGTTCAGATACTTTGAACGGCTTAGAAAATGCTTTTTTCATTCTTCGGCATATATTACAACAATAAATTAAAGAATCTTTTTTTGAATAGCGATTATAATCATAGTAAATATCCTTTACTGTTTTATCATATTTACAAAATTCTTTTTCAATAAAATAGTCTTTATTTTCTTTATTATCATCATTGTAACATATATAATATATTTTACTATCAATATAATATTTTTCTATATTATCATAATCCAATTCAGAACCAAGTGCTATTGTAGAACTAAAATATTTTCTTTTATCTTCTTCATATTCTTTTTTTATTTTGTCCATTCTTTGTAATAAATCATCGGTAAATTTATCACATTTAATTGGTATATGTGTTAAAATATCATCTTTTGGAACATTATTTAATAATGCCTTATTGATTATTTCTTTACATCTTGGACAATAATTTTCATCATTTGTTTCTCTAAAACATCCATTACCACTTGCTTGATAATGGTATACTTTATCACAATATTTACAACGTTTTAAATGAATATCCATATCTATTTATCTATATTTTCCACCATTTTTTATATACTCTTTAGTATGTTCAACAAACATATCAAATTCATTTTCTCTATTAATGTAAACACGATTAGGAAATTCTTTACCTGTTCTAAAAGATGTTCTTCTTAATCTATCAGAAATTAAATAAGAAATAGATTTATCTGGTCTAAATTTATCATCCTTATAAGTAATATATGAAATTATATCCGAATAAACCATTAAATCGTTAAATGCTTTATGTCTTTCTTCTATATTTAGAGTTTCATCACAAATTGTCGTAAAATTATTTTTACATTTTAAATAAAAATTATCTAAATTTTCATTACCATCTATTTTTAGTTGATATTCTTTAAGAATATATAATAATTCCTTAATAATGGCTATTAAATTTTCCTGTGTATGTTGACGAAATTCTATACAAGGAGGTTCTCCAATATTTTGGTTAATATTTAATCTATTACCAAGACATTCTTGTTCTTTTTTTAACAATGGTATTAAGATATTATTTTCATAGTGTTTTGCCATATTTTCATTATCAAAACACATTCCATCAAATGTTTTATAATAGATAAGTTTTTCCATTATCCTTATATTTTTATAATTGAAAGGTTAAATACATATGCATCCGATTTGCGAAATGATAATGATGTTTTTTCAAAATTTCTTCAAAAATATTTTTAGATTCATTGTTCAATGCCCAAAAATTATAAGAATAGTTTCGATACTTAACATCATTAATCGTCAAACCAGAATTTTTAACATATACAGTACATACATCAGAATCAGAAATATATATAATAAATTCAACAGTTTCTTGATTGATATTAGGAATTGTTTCTATAATATCATTACATAAAGCATCTATCGTATGTTGCCAAATTAGCCAACTATATTCAGTTTCTTTAATAGTAATCTTCATTTTATTTTAATTAATTTTATCCACCAATCAAAACAATATTATAGTGCTTCCAATCCATCATATGATATATATGGCATAAATTAACGATACCTAATGAAAAACTCCAAGATTTCGTTGCACACCACTTATTTTTAAAAACTTTATCTATATAGTCCGCATCAATTTTTAACATATCAAGGCTCATTAAATCATTTCTGAAATTTTCAACCAAGACATCAATGACCGTTCTTGTTTCACTATACCGCTCATTATATCGTATGATAACTTCATCATCAAGATGTTCTTTTAAATCTTTCCTTCTATATTCTGGGAGAGATAATTTTTCTTTTCTTTCAATATCATTTTGACAAAATTTTTTAATAATATTTTCAAATTGTTGTTTATCAACAACTCTAAAAAGCATATCCGTTCCAAGAATATTCTCAGATGCAAGTTTAGTACAATAATTTTTGTTATCAGATAATTCAAGAAACCAATCTGTAAAACAATCATAAACAATTTCTTCTTTACTACAAGTACTATATATTTTATCAAATGTTTCGGAAACGGCTTCTTTTAAATTTGTATCTGTATCTCTTGCCAACTTCTTTAATTCTCTTATGTCTTTCTTTTTGACGTTGTATAAACTAATTCTGAATCCCATAATAACAGTTGTTTAATTAGCATTTTTAAGTTTAGTTTGAAGTAATTTAAAAAGAGCACTACACTTATTTTCAAATTCATCAAGTTCTATATATTTAGCGGTTTCGTTTAACCATTCACTTTCAGTTTTCTTTTGAATATTTATAAATGTATGTTCAACAGTAAGATTACGTACTAATTCTTTACTATGTGTTATAATCAGAACACCTTTATTATCTTTTAATATTGTTGGAAGTTTATCACTTAAAAATTTTCCAACTGATAATTGAAGGTCTTGAGACATACCTATTTCTGGTTCATCAAGGACAACAAAACGGTCTGTAATTCCATTCAGAATACTTTTAAGAAAACCTAAACTATTTGATGAAGTTGCACACCAACTAGTATCACGTAAAAATACACCGCCACCACCTAATTCAGAATGTAAACCTGTACGTCTTTCCATTGAAATATCAGATACTTTAATTGTATTATCATTTTCTCTTTCTCTTAATGTTGTACATAATACTTTTCTTATTAAAGATTTACCAGACCCATTATCACCTGTAAGAACTTGTATTTGTCCTACTTTGATTTGGTTAAGTGCATCTAAAATATTTTGGAATGTTTGTTCTGCCCATTCTGTATAAACATTTTTGGTGGTATTATCTTTATTATCTGTCATTTATGTTTTTTTTTATTTTACTTCATTTTATAATGCAAATATACAAAATAATATTGAACTAACCAAATAAATAAAAAGAAAAATCACCATATTAAACATTTTTAACATAGTGATTTTCTATAAAGTTATCTTATTTAGTCTCCTTCATAAAAATGATATTCTTTTCCATTTACAATAATTGAATGTTCTTTCTTATCATCTTCGTCTAAATATTCCCAAAGGTCTTCCTCGTCATCAAAATCTGGACCGTCAGTAATTAATAAACCACTCCATCCATCTCTTCCACCTAAATAATGCTCAAACTTATGCATCCATCCAGCATCATCGAAATATCTAATATATTTAAGTCTTTCTTCTTCTACATCTAAGGCTTTAAGCACTTCAAGTGCTTCTTCTCGTCTATCATTCTCCAACCACATATTCAGTTCTTTTTATTTCATTATCACAATCTAAAATATCTTCTCCTATATTCCATTCAGAATAAATTTTACCATTAATATGTTTTATATTTTCATATGGAAAACTTTCAAAATTAACCGTATATACTTCATATAATGCATCATAGAATTTTTTTGTAATACTAATAATTCTATCATATAACCAATCTAAAGTAATACCTTTAACAATATAGACATTAGTTTTTTTATAACTAAAATTAAAATCTTTTGAAGATTTCTTTATACCATGTAGTATATTTTTCTCTTTGTCGATTGTAAAACAAGTACCATACAAATTAACTGAATATGTTTTATTCGTTTCTGTTAACCATTGATAAAAATCTTCTTCCTGTGGTATAGCATTTTCATTTTTATTATATTCAGTATCGTGAAGTTCAAGAAATATAAGTTTATCTTCTGTTACACTTACTAAAATATCGTTTTTTTTAATTCAACATTTAAATGTGTATCATCAACATAATAAAGCGGTGTTATTTCCTTAACACGTAGAGATGAAGCATAAAGTTTATAAAGTTTAGATACATTATTTTTATAATCATAATATGCCAATCTCAATTTTTTAGCATCATATGGGTTAAGAAAATCTTTAAATATCCATTCTTCATTTTTAGTATCACGGTATTTCATATGAGATAATGGACCGTGATATGAATGTACTGGCATTATATTATAATATTCAGCTTTTACATCACCCTCACCTGGATAATCATAATAAATATTAAATACTAATTTTAAATTTTCTTTTTTCAATCTAACATCACCAAGACAAATCTCATTTGCATTTTTTTCCATATTAATTTAATAATTTTTTATATTCATTAAAAATATTAAAATATTCGTTTCTATTAGAATAATTTTTCCAACGATATTTTGATTCTCTTTGTAACTTGTCTAAACTATAACCTAATATTTTATAAAATTGTTTTTCCGCATACAATGTACTTGAATTTATTCTTGTACGAAGTTTTTTTACACAATCGTTATATGTGAACTTTTTATTTTTATAAAATGGATTATCTTGATAAATTTTACTTATATTTTTACCAACTGTGTCAATAAATTTTTTATTCTTATAAAAATCAGGATTATTATATATAATTGATAAATCTTTTAAATGTTTAAGTATGTCATAACCAGGTATAACATTTAAATATTCTTTGTAATTCTTAAAATTAATTTCTTTATGCTTTTCGAGATATGGTATCATTTCATTTAAATGAGAATTAATTTCATTAATATCTGTAAAATATAAAGTATTTTTAATCACTTGAAGAATTTCTTGTTCATTTTCTCTTTTATTATATAAATCACGATAATTCTGTTCTTTGTAATTTATTTGGTCGGAAATTTCTTCATTTTTTAATACTTGGTATTGACGATATATATGTTGCATTTCATGCCATAAGCATTCTTTTAAAAAATCCTCATTTATATTTGGGTATTCTTTAGTTGTTTCATAATACGTTATAAAAACATTATTAAGTTTATTATTATCATAATAACAATTTCCTAATTTTGAAACGGCATCAGAAATACTATTTTCATCCCATATAATGTTTAATGTAGGTTTATTCAAAAAAGTATTATCAATTATAATATTTTTAGATATTATTGCATCACAATTATTTTCTTTATATGGTATGGCATATTCTAAAGAAATTGTCATTGTGTCTATAATTGTTTTAAAAGCATCATAGTTTGTACCACGTGCTTCAAAAAGTTCAGAAATGAATAATGACTTACCATTATTGTCTAATAAATTTTGTAAGTCATTTTCATATTCTTCAAAAATTTTATTAAAAACGTCAATCATTTTTATTTATTAATTGCATTTTGTGTATTATTGGAGATAACATTGCAAATAACGTGTTGAGGATTAAAGTCCATAACATCTTTAACATTGCAATAACTCATTGCAGAACACAAATAAGAAGCCATATTATCTACCCATTGAGGTACAGTACCACTTACACGAAAATCTTTATGTATTCCTTCAGAAGTCTTGGTCTTTTTACCATTGATTGAACATTGTCCTTCTTTTGAAGCCATACCATAAAATTCTTTCATTATGACATTTTTTTCATTTAGTTTCAGGAACGAATTCCAATCAGTATTATATTTTAAACGACCCCAAGAATATGTACTGCCATCTTCATATAAACGATATGTTTCACCTGCGCTTTCAATACATGAAGCAAACAAACCACCAATCATTACATAATCTGCTCCCAAAGATAATGCCTTAATTACATCGGAATAGTTTCGTATTCCACCATCAGCAATAATTTTAGGCATTTCATCCCATTCTTTTTTCAAATAGTTATTGTTATGATACGTGTTCAATTTCAATTCATATGCTTCATTTATAAGTGAAGCCATTGGATAATGAATTGATGTATTACTTGAAGTGATACACCCAGAACCACCACCAATACCACATCTTACATAATCAATATCATATTTATAACATTCAAAATAAGTTTCTGGATTAGCGATATTTCCTATCATAACAATAAGTTTATCTTTACCATGTAACTTTTTGGCATATTTAACTGCCTCATATAACTGTTTCATATGTCCATTTGCCACATCAATAAGAACTTTCCAAGGAGTTTCGTGAATACTATCATATTCGTTAAAACACAATTCCTTAAATTCTTTTAGTGAAAACGCAGCCCATTTACCTGATTTAGCATAATTTATTCTTGTTACCAAATCAATATTTCTTGGTAAAATACTGTAAATACCATTATCCTCAAAATATTGACAATTTAAAGTATCTACCACAGTACTCATTGGTGCAGTAAATATAGGTAGCATTTTATTTTCCTTATCAATATAAGGATTACATTCTTTTCGTGAATTAATTTCAGATAGAACACAAGGTTCTACCATAATATCATTATATGAATATAGAATTTTTGTATGTAGCATAATTACGTTTTTGTTTAATTAATATTTAAAATAAATCTATTGCAAATATACAAATTATATGTTGAAAAACAAAAATATTTCTATTAAAAAAATCTAACCGAATAATCTTAATGAAGGATCTGCTTTAACTTCTGTTTTTTCATAACTACCATTCATTATAAGTGGTTGTTCATTGATTAGTTCTTTTGTGATTAAACTATTGAAATTATCAATATGTTCTTCCAATGAATATGAAGATACTTTCTCAGAAAAAGCATAACAATTAGCATTATATGTGTCATAAAAAAATTGTGCTAATTTATTTTCATCACCACCAACATATTCAATTGAACGATTAAAAACAAGGTCTAATTCTTGTAAAAATATCCAATATTCACTTATTAAGATATTTTTGATTTTTTGATAATTGACCCATGTTTCACGTTCACTTTCAATTGTACCACCAGCAATCGGATTACAGATACTTATTCCATTACTTACTAAATGTTGATTATCGGCAATCTTTAAACTAATCCATTTATTGACCTTTTTATTGTTAGTGCCTCTATATGTTTCAAATTTTTCTTTAAATTTAACACATATTATACTAACATTTTGTGTTTTGTAACGTTTAATAGAAAAATCTATAATAGTTTCTTCAATATTATTTTCTTTAAATATATTTTGCAATCTTTCAATTTCTTGCGCAATAATTGGTTTCATAATATTATTAGTCTATACGTTTTTCTTTTATTATATCATATTTCTTAACATCATTACTATCAAGACTTTTTAAATCCGTTACTAATGAATGCAAGTATACATTTAAACGTAATAAATCGGTTTCTTCCCTATATAAAAATTGCTTTAACATAGGATAATGACTTGCAATAGAATGTTTTGTATAATATTCTTCATCATTTAATAACCCCCAACATTGTCCGATTTGAAATGCAATAACTTTACAAACATCAAGTTTATTATTATGTTTATCTAAGTTATCAAAATCTATCTTTGTAAGGTCTATCAAATCTAATGTGTTTAATCTATCTGTCCAAGTTCCCTTTAATGCTGATTTAACTTGTGGTCTATAAATTGTTCGAGATAAATATGAAAGAATTATTCTTACTGAACGTATATATTTTAACACTTTATCTCGTTCTACTTTATGTTCAACAAGCAATGGATATGACTGTTTGTGTAATGGATATGTTTCTATTAATGCGTTATTAATCTCATCTATAGTACCTTTATAACAATTAGTTACGACACCATTTTCAATTGTTATAATATTTCGATTTTCACTTTTATCAGAATCACAAAATATTTTACATTCTTGAAATGAAGGCATTATGTCAAAAACATAATGCACATCAATATCTGTACTATCTTCTGAACCGTGTATATATTTAGCAGTTATCATTTGTCATCACGATTATAAGGTTTATCTTGTTTCATAGCCTTTAATATAGGCAAAACATTAATCTTAATTAAATCTGCAATTTCAGGTTTTTCATCCATCATATAATGAGCATAAGACCAACAGTTCATAGGCTGTGATAGTTTTGTATAACGTGAACATTCCCAATCAATCATCAAAGCCATCCAATCAATTTTAGTCTTATCTGGATATTGTTCATGATGTCTATTATGTGTTTTATGCCATTTTCTTACTTTTTCATAAGGCATAAATAATCTCATAAATGGTTTTTCAATATCGTGAAAAAGATATCTGAATCTCCATACACCCCATTCTCTTGCGACTTTATTATATGCCTTCCAATGTGCATACCAATAAGGGAATGAAGATTTCTCATTATCATTAAACAATTTATTCATTTTTATTTAATTTAGTTAATATTTCATTAGTTATAATTTCAACAGCGTTTTCTTGTGGAATGGTTTTAAAATTAATATCATTTTTGGACATTAATTTCTTAATCTCATTACCTATTTTGATAGATTCTTCCTTTGTTTGTATTCTGCCTTCTTGCTGATAATCTTTTCCTCTTTCAATAAAATACATTAGATTATCAAATCTATTATATTGTTCAATTACAAGTTTATCAAAATAGTCAGAAGGTTCCTTCATATAATATAAAGAAATTGGTAGTGGTGAATCTGTTATAATTACATTAACTTTTCCATGAAGTCTCCATATTTTATGATATTGTTTTGCGAAGATATATATTTGGTCATCCATTGTTCTAAATGATTCTTCCCAAACTTTGTCTTTTGCGAATTCCAAAGCCAATTCAGCATTAATACCAAGTTTTTTAATAGCATAAAATAGACCACTGGCTATCGTTGATTTTCCACTACAAGGTCCGCCTATTAAATTTACTACTATTGTTTTTTCCATTCTATATATTATTATTTAATTTATGTTGAGCAAGTTTGAAATAATTCGTATTCATTTCGATACCAATAAAATTTCTATTCGTATTTTTACAAGCAACACCAGTAGTACCAGAACCCATAAATGGGTCTAATACTGTATCGTTTTCGTTTGACCAAGATAATATATGTCTATATGGTATTTCATAAGGAAATACGGCTGGATGCCTAATTTCTTTGCCATCAATCATAATAGTATCTTTATTTTTTGCAACCGCAATATCCCATATGTTATAATCAATAGTTTCATTATTAACATGGTAATCAATCTTTCTTCTACCATTCTCACCACCCATGTTCTTTACTGTACTTGTATAGTGTAATTCTGCATTTTTACAAGGACGCATTATTGGGTTAAAAGTCTTTGGTTTACCTTTTGAAAATACAAACATATATTCAAAACAAGGATTATAACGAGGTTGTTTTACAACTGGCATTGGATTCAATTTTTTCCAAAGCATAACATCATTAACATTAAATCCAACTTCTTGAAAATATAATGCTTGTTTAAATGATGTTAACGTTTTGCTGCCTTTTTCTACCTTATCATTAACTACCCATACAACGACACCACCATTTTTTAAGACCCTATATAATTCATCTACAATAGATTTAAAATTTTCTTCACTCCATGTATCAATAATACCTTCGTATTTCCTCAAGTCACTATAAGGAGGGCTGGTAACAACTAAATCTATACTGTTATCTAATATATTTTCTTTTAATATCTTATAACAGTCATCATTATATAATATTTCATTCATTATCTAAAATTTCTGGATTATCAAATTTATTACCAATTATATGTAATTTATTAAAATATTTCCAAGTTAAATAAGGATATTTATTACAGATATTATCATCATTATTTTTCCATAGTTCTTCAAACCTTTTTCTATTATAATTGTTATCATCGTCATAATAGAAATCAGCCATCATATCTTCAAACATTATAGGATAGCCATTAATATTAAATGAACCGTAACTATATTCGACAATATTAACGTTTCGTTCTATTTGATATTCTTCGACCTCGATATTCGGTGGAGGATAATTACCCACCTGTTGATAAACATTAAGTTTAAAAGTTTCTATAATATCATTTTCATAAATTTCATTCCCGTTGACATCTATAACACCCGTAAATTGGGAAATCGTGTCAATAATAATATCTGAATTATGAGGAAGAATAAAACCGATTCCTTTTTTCGCTTCTCTCCAATTTATTTTACCTTTTTTAAAATCTAATATGCCAAAAGCCCATTGTTGAGTATTTTTGTCCTTACCTTTGAATTTAATTACCCTTTGTTTTGTATTTTCTGTCATAGTTAATTAGTTTTCGTTAACCCAACAATCATTAATTAAATCATATTTCTCTTTAAATGGATGACATTTACTTGTTGGATTAATATAAAGACTTTTAACTATTTCATTTAGTTTTTCTTTTACTTTATTTTCAGTTCCTTGCTCATAATAACATTCACTTTCATAATCCATTCCAAAGGCAAAGTCATCCACATAATCACTAACGGCATCCTTAATCGCATCATAACATACATCAATGATATTGTCATAATTTATATTTTCAACCGTACCAACATTGATTACAGGTGAATACCTATCATCATTACCATAAAATTCGCCAGTTTTATTATCATATTCTTTCTTTGCAATCTTAATCATTTCTTCAAGATTATCATATGTTTCATAAAAACGATAAGAATTTTCTGGATACCAAGTATATTGACAATTTTCTTTATTATTTTCCATAATCCTAATCTTTATTTTCGGTTTTAAAAGTTTCTAATCTTTCCTTGCTATACTTCACTTGCGCTTCAGATAATTCTGAACCAATACACATCATATCGTCTGATGGATTAAATTTCTGACAAGCAACTGCCGTTGTTCCTGTTCCCATAAATGGGTCATAAATAACATAATTGTTTTTAGCATATATAGTAAGAAGTTTTTCACATAAATCAGAACTATACGTTGCCTTATTTAAATTACAAGAACCATCGTTATTAGGTGCTTCAATAAAGTTATAGATATTCTCATAATATTTTTGTCCTGTTGAAGAAACACTTTTAATTTGTTTATTTGCATTAAAAGTTTTAAATTCATCCTTTCTACATATGACAAAAACAGGTTCAATAATACGAGTTAATTTATTATGTGATACATTATTCGGTAAAGCCGATTTCTTCTTCCATGAAATCATTTCAGCAATCATAAAGTTAGTTTTTGTCAAGATAGATAACAATGACAACCACATACTATTAGGCTTCTCATTACCATAACTAATGTTCCATAAGATTACCCCATTTTGATTTAAAATTTTATCAAAATGGTTAAAAATATCAACAATCCAATCGGCATATTCTTCATCAGTCATATTATCAAGATGTATATCATATCTTGATTCATAATTTTCAATACTACGTTTTGAATTTGATGGTCTGCCAGAATTATATGGTGGAGATGTTAGCACCATATCTACCTTAAAATTTTTCTCTTGCATTCTTTTCATAGAAACGATGCAATCTTCATTATAAAAATAACATTTTGCCATTATTACTTATTTTATTAATTTTTGTTTGCAAAGGTAATAAATATTTTTATTATAAACAAGTATTTTTTTTTTATAAAAATTGTTAAATTAATTTAAAAGCAATATTTTTTAATTCACTAATGAAATGTACAGATTCTATTAATGATTTGCTTTCCAACTGATAGTTAATTATCATTTTTAATAAATCATTAACATTATAGTTTGTGCTATCATTATTTTTAATCTCATTTACTTTATTATTGCCTTTTAAAGAATTATTTTTAACAGGTACTTCATCTTTCCAATTATCAAGGAT
This sequence comes from uncultured Mycoplasmatota bacterium, assembly GCA_949527715.1. GTDB lineage: Bacteria > Bacillota_I > Bacilli_A > Mycoplasmatales > Mycoplasmoidaceae > Malacoplasma_A. Next base: position 78,495 of record CATEWF010000001.1, read on the forward strand.
TTCGTGATAATTATCTAATGTTATTTTTTCTTTATCTAAACAATTGCTAACATCAATCTCAATAACACCATTCGTCAAATCTGGTATCTTAAAATTTTCAAAATATTTTGCAAATGATAATGATTGTAAACCAACAAATATAATTCCATTGTCAGAACCTTTCAAATTTCTATGTGTTGGATTTAAAACATTCTTATTATCAGTTTTCATATGTGTGCATAAATAAGCACTCCATTCATATGCTCTCCACCATCCACCTTCACTATACAAATAGATATGAAACAAATTATCGTTATCTTTTCTTTCTTCTCTTTTAATTAATTCTAATTGGGTCATAAATTTTTTATTCTTTATTAAAATTATATCTTGACCAATACTCTTTTTCTTCTTTCTGCAACTCTTCCTTCGTGTGATTGCGAGGGACTCCTTTTAACCAATTATTAAGATTGATATAATAAAAAGAAGCATCATCTGGATGATTAGATATCGCATGACTAATGAGGTAATTGTAATCCCACCATTCGTCAAATGTCTCATAATTAACGTTATTATTAACAATGGAGATAATATCTTCCATTCCTAATGAATATTCAATGCCAGATGTACAGAATACACCACCAGGTTCATCTGATACCCAGAAACAATCTTCAAAGTACCATTCATACATCTCACACATTTTCTTTGCATATTCATTACAAATATCGCAATACTTTTTATATAATTCTTTTGTATTTTCCATTTTATTTTTTAAAATAATGAATAAGTTAATATAATTTGAAACAAATGTATTGTTTGGTCTTGTATTAAATTAATTTTAAATTTATTCGCTTTATAATCATCCGTAATATAATGAATAACAGTATTGAAAAATAAGCAAACTGCTATTAATAAGATATCACTTGAGATAAACAATAAAGGTAGCATTATTATTATTGACCAACTAATTGAATGTATTAATAATGCCATTCGGTAATCATTCTTATATTTTTCACAATAATCCTCATGTTTCACCCAAAATGATTTCTGTTTTAATTTACTAAGACAAATTGGCTGCAATACAAAATCATCAATAATATGTAATAGTATTGATATGATAAAACATTTAAATAAAATTACAATTTCCATATGTTATATACTAAAAAATAAGCAAGAAAAAATACAAGTTAATATGATAAATGTTATTTTCCAAAACACGTCATTCTCTACATTAATCTCTCTACCAACAAGGGCATTACATAATGAAGTAAATGAGATATTAACAAACATCAATAAATTAAATACACCGAGAAATAAACAAGTAGCCTTAAAACTAAAAATTAGCCAAAAAATACTACCAATGATTACTACACTACCTAATAATATTTTTCCAAAATGTTTCTCCATAAAATTATTTTTTTTTTTCAAATATACCGATTTATAAAATTATATAAAAATAAATTAAAATGTTTGTATTGGTTTAGGACATAGTTTTACGAATTCACTTCTCATTTTATTTATTAATGGCTTATATTTAAGCTTATAATCTTCCCATTTATCAGTATCCATTTTATATATCTCATTCCATAATTTATTGCAACTTTCAAAATTAATGATTTTACCATTTTCGGCTATTTGTTTACCAAAATCAAGTACCCTCATTGAATGAAATAAGGATTTCTTTGCTCTATATAAATCAAAATCTTTTTCAATAATCAATTTCTTATGACATTTAGCATAAGCGTTTTCGGCTATTATTGAGATAGTTTGTCTTAATTTCCATACATCAATTGTACTAAAGTGTTGTTTATATTTTGTTAAATCACCTTTTATGATAAATTTATCTGGTAATGAAATACTTTCAAGGACAATTATATGATAATTTTGTACCATATTATTCCATTTACTTTCATTTATAAATTGATAATCAACATTGTTATCATGATATTGCCATATGTTATTATAATCATTACTAAAATCATCACAATCATCAGTAACAATACATACTATGTCTGTATCAGATTGCTCGGTAATCGTATTATAAACAGTAGAGCCATAGTAAAATGAAATTATAACATTTTGCATTAAATGGTCGAATCTATTTTTATCTTCATTCCTATTCATAAAAAAAATTACTATATTTATACCTACTTTTAATCTATAGATACAAATATAGTAATTTTATCATTGATAACCAAATTTATTTCATTAAAATGTGTTAATAATCATTTTCTAATTAGAAAATAACATTTTCACCATATTCACATTCATCAAGCATTTCGATATCTTCTCTTATATTTTTATTCTTTTAGACTCTGGATTATTTTTAAGTGTAATCTTTCGATAGTCATTTTCATTAACATCTATATAAGGAAGCCATTGTCCAATTAGTTCCTTATTTGATAAAATACGTTTTCTGATATTATATGAATCAAATTGACCGATAAAACCTAAATATGAATTAACAGTACGTAATAAATCCATTAAATTCTTCTCATTAACAACTCCGAATTTGCTTTTTAACTTAAAAATTAAACTACCAACAGTTCTATTTATCACAAATTTACGATTACACTTCAATACACCACCAATAAATTTAACACCATTTTTGTAATATTGCATATATCTTTTATTTGGATGTACTTTTAACAATAACTTTTCTTCAGCGAATTTAACAATTAATGGTATTGCGTTTATCAATTTTTCTCTATCTGTACTTATTATACATAAATCATCTACATATCTTCCATAATATTTAAATCCTAATTCATCTTTAATGTAGTGGTCAAGAAGATTCATATAATAATTTGCAAAAATTTGTGAAGTAAGATTTCCAATTGCAAGACCTTTAGCACTATCAGTATGGAATAGACTTTTATGAAATGGCAATTTCTCCCATAACGATAAATCACCTCTTCTTGTACAATTTAATTGTGGCTGGTGTAATATTATTTGTTTACATAAATCTCTCAGTTTCTGTTTCTTTCTATTTTCAGGATATAACCTTACAATCATATCATCGACCATATTAGCAAGTAATTGCTTATCAATGCTCATGAAAAATGATTTAATGTCTAACTTTACAATCCAAGCATCTTTTGTATAATTTTCAGTACATTCTCTTACTTTCTCATACATTGTATTTACACCATACAACACACCTTTACCTTTCCTACAAGAAAAGGATTCATCAATAAATTCTTGCTCAAAATATTGCATTAATTCATTAATGACAAGGTGATGAACAATACGATCACGGAAATCAGCAGCAAATACTTCTCTTAAAACTGGAAATTTAACAATAAAAGTTATCGAACTTCCAATTTCATAAGTACCATTATTAATTTCATCACACAATGCTATTAGTTTTGTTATGTAATCAACAGAAAACTTAATGGCATTTGCTGTATTTCTTTTATTAGACATACAATCTTCGTATGCCTTTAATATTTCATCATAAGTAAAACTATATGGTAAATTTTTTCCTTTTTCATTTATGTCATTATCAAACATATATTTTTCATTATTATATAATAATACATATGTTAAAAATAAAAAAGAAGAAAACATTTTTTCTTCTTTTTAAGTAACGACATGTAAATAAATACATTATCTTAATGGTTATATTATTTAATTTAAAATTAAATGACTATATTTTTAACGAATACTTCTCATTGCGAGTGGGACTACATTATACAATCATTAAATTAAATAATAATTTTTTTTTTATTAAATTGACTTTTATTATAATAAAATCGAGAGACGGACGGACGTAATTGCTATTCCACTTATTGTTGTTGTAGTTGACATTCGCATTGTTAGTGTTGCAATTCCAAGCATTCGTCTGACTGTTCTCTGCTGAAGCCCAATAATTCGTCCCAGTGCTGTACTAATAACCTTAATACATTATATTATATACGGCTATACAGCCTACTTTCATCCATGAACACACAAATATATAATAAACATATTAAATCTTAACGATTTCTTTATCTTATATTACAAAATAAAGAAACTGTTTAGTACCCTTTTATTAAGTAAAACCAAAATTAATTGATTTTAAGTATAAAAGCCTTTGCTTATTTATAACAGACGTATCTCAGGATACGCTATTTATGTTATAACCTTCAGCCATTCATTTTATTAAAAATTTCCTGTTATTACAGGTATATCATTATTATTCGTATTATTTTTCCCAAGAGTTTGTTTAGTATACATTTCCCATTTTTTAGTTTGCGTAATTGTATCATTCAAACGTTTTAATGGTGTTTGTATCGAAAATTTTGTATTTAATAATAGCACCTTATCCTCAATACATTCTTCAAGATATATCTTTAAATGTGCTAACATATCTTTTAATTTCCTAATCTCAACTAACCTTTCTTCATTAAATCTTGTATTACATAAGTAAATCTGATATTTAATATCACTCAATAAGTTTATAATTCTCATTCCAATATTAAACTTATATTGCCGAGGCATGTTGTTTATACTTCTTCTTAATTCTTTAGACATATCACTTGACTGACGATATATCTCCAAATTATTATAAGATGCCATATAAATATTTTTTATAATTTTTTGTTTAAACTAACTTTTTTCTAAATTTTTATAGGAAAGGGAACTGAAAAGTTCCCTTTTAAAGATATTATCCCTTGCCAAAACAAGGGATAATAAGAACGCTTCGCTAAGAGGACTACGCTTGTGCTACGTCAAGAGCGAGAGACGGACGGACGTAAAGGCTATTCCACTTATTGCGGTTGTAGTAGACATTCGCACCGTTAGTGTTGCAACTCCAAGCATTCGTCTGACTGTACTCTGCTGAAGCCCAATAAGGCGCCCCATCATGCATTGATGCACAATTACTTGCAGTATATCCATTACCACCTGCGATCACGTAATTAATAATTTTTTGGATAAAATATTTCATTACAAATTGATCCCAAAGGTCAGCAGCATCAGGTAAGAATGGTTTATATTTATCAAGTTTTTGTACATTTGTACCTTCTATACCATTATATGACATTACATATTCAACAGCATCGTACTTATCACTATCATTTTTAGTATATACCCCATCAA
>CATEWF010000002.1 GCA_949527715.1 uncultured Mycoplasmatota bacterium
AATATTAACATTTGTTGATAATTTAGCCGAAGGAACATTTGGATATTACGGAAGACCATCATTTAATGATATGTCATTAAAACAAAGCATTTCAGTTGAAAGAGATTTAAATAAAATATGTCAGCAATGTATTAATATTATAACTCCATTAAGAACCAATTTTAGCAAAAATGATAAACTATCAGGAATTGTATCATTAATAGACGATTTTACTGGAAAGTTAGGAAAAATAGCATTCCGTGGTACTTTCAACAAAGTTTCAAATTATAAATTAGAAAAATAATATAATTATATAACAAAAAATATCATGTGTAACTGTAGTAAACGTAGTGTTGCAACTCAACCAAAAAAAATAATCAAGTCACAACCAAGCAACACTAATAATACAAATAGGATTAAACGTATAATAAGAAGAGCAGCACGTTAATGCTGCTCTTTTTTATTATTATCGAAAATACTTTTTTCTTTTAATGCTTCTAACATTTCTTTTTCTATTAATTCTCTCATTTCTTTAGTAAATGAACCATTCTCAGAATTAACGTTATCAAAATGTTCTTTAATTAAATTTAAAATTTCCTCATTATTCATTAATCAATCTTTTTACCAAGTTCTGTTTCATATTCCTCTGTAATATCATTACATCCTTGTGTCAGCACTGAATCCATTACGGCATAACATGCACTAGGAGCAGCCGTTCTATATGCAGTTGTGGCGCAATTTAATGTAGCATAATTCTTAAAATGATTCTTTTTAGAAGAAAAACTTCTAACATCAATACCTAAATCATCTGCCATACTGGATGTTGTTATATCTGCGCCAACATACATAAAAGTCCAATTATATTTATCAGTTTGATGCTTTATCATCTCTCTGACTTGAGCCAATGTGTACTCCTTTGACATATTCTCCATTCCATCAGTCATAATAACGATTAAATTCTTAGACGGACGGTCTTTTTCATCCATATTATTTAACCATTTACCAATATTCGTGATAGCCATTCCAATACCATCATTCATCGCTGTACATCCATGAGGTACATATTCAAAATCCTTAACTTCATTAACATCTTTTCCGATATAAATTTCTTTTACAATATCATCAAATGTATATAAAGAAACCGAACAACTTCCGTCCTTAACTTTTCTTTGTTCTTCAATAATACTTTTAAATCCACCAATTACATCTTCTTTTGATGAAAACATAGACCCAGACTGGTCAATAACAAAACAAACGTGTATAAAATTTTCTTTCATTACAATTTATGTATTTTTAATTTATTTTCTACGATAATCTTCCTTCAGCAATATCATAATATTTTTTATCTATTTCAATACCAATAAAATTTCTATTTGTATTTTTACAAGCGACACCAGTCGAACCAGAACCCATTGAAAAATCTAAAACGGTACCATTTTCTGGACAATATGACTTAACCAAAAATTCCATTAACTCTATTGGCTTTTGGGTTGGATGTAATTGGTCTTGTCTTCTCCATTGCTGTGGATAATCCAAAATAGTTGTCGGATGCCTCGTTCCCTTATTGTCAGTACTTACACCACTAATACCATAATTAAGATTATTAACCTTATTTGGTGTGTAACTACGTTTATATGGTGTACCCTCTTTCATCTGTGGTTCATAGTATGAGGCTGGTTTACCAAAAACCAAAATATTTTCGTGTTTCTTCAATGGCATATATTTAGCGGTTAATGGTGAACCGCATTTTGATTTTTTCCATATCATTTCATATCTAAACATTTTTTCATTACTTAATGCTAAACGATATGTATATAAGCCACTACCAAATAATACGATATTGCCTTTTTCTTTAACCAAAGGAAGAATATTTTCCCACATTTTATCAAATGGAATCATTGTGTCAAATGAACTGTTATGTATTCCATATGGCGGGTCAGTTATTATTGCGTCAACGGTAATACCTTCCTTAATTAAGGAAGGAAATACATTTAAACAATCATCATTATACAATTTAAACATTTAGTAAATAATTTATGAATGCTTACTTTTCTTATTCATTTTTTCAATTTCTTTTTGTTCTTTTTCCTCGTCAATAATCTGCTGAATAGTTAATACAGCAGTTTCAGCAGCGTTAATCAATGCATCACCCCATTTTGCTCGACCATCACAAGAAACTGTAATCTGGGGACAACCAATAACAATTCTATCCTTTTCAGAATCAAAGTTGATTGTATTAAAGGCATCTCGCATTAAAATTTCCTGTTGTTCCTCATCTAAACGTTCAAAAGCCTTTTCATATACAATTACACACACAACATCCAATTTACCTGCAACATGTTCACCAAGAGGAGGACAACGTTTAATATCAATTACCTTTTTACTTTTTAATACACTCATGGCTTCTATATCCATGAATTGCACCAATCCAGTTTCACTACTAATCTTATCAATCAACTCTTGTGTTTCTTCTGAAACTTTTCCAAATTTTGCCATAATACTAATTTATTTTTAATGTTTTACAATTTATTTTTTTTTACAAATATACTACTTATATCATATACACCAAAAGTTTCAGTATCAAAAATAATTGTTTTAACAAAAATTTTATTTTTATGAAAAGTTTAGCAAGGATGTTAAGAGAAGAAGAAGAAAGACGCAAAAAGAAAGAAGAAAAAGAAAAAATCAAAGAAGAAAAAAAGAAAGAAAAAGAACGTCTGAAAAAAATTGCACATAAAAAAAGATTAAAAAAAGCCCAAAATAAAAGATGCTATGCAAAGCGTAGGAAAAAAGAACTTGAAAAGAGAAAAGAAATAGGTGACGAATTTGCATATTTCACCATTCTATTAACAAGAAATCGAAAAAAAATAAAACGTATCGGTTCTGCAAGATGGAAAACTGATGCTTTTAAAATATATAATGATGCGATAGAAACTAATCAAGAAACTGTCAAATATCCATTAAAAATAGCAACAACAGGTTCACAAAACAAATCATTACCTATCATATATGAAATTTTAATAATAAAAAAAGTTGGTGAGGATGAAAATACAATTTCTCAATTTAGGAATGAAGACGGTAAATTTGTTGATAATGTAATTATTGACAAAAACCAACATATTATTGTTGCAAAGAATGAATGGCTTGTAGAAGAAACTTTTAATGTATATGGTTATAATCCAATTAGAGATAGAAAAACTTATGATTTTATATTAAACGAAATCATTCTAAATAATATTATATCAAAAGATGATATTAGGAGCATCACTACATATAACAACAAATTATTTATAAACTATATTGGAGATTTTGATTTTGTTGTATGTAAAAATGATAGTGAAGCACAACGACTTTATAAAACATTAGAAAGAGATATTCCAAAAGAATATAATAAATACGTTCTTTTCTTAGGAGAAATAAATAAATTACAAGTACCAAGATTACTTGATAGAATGATGGAAAAAACTGGATGGAAACGTATTACATGTAAAACCCCTTCATTATAATATGAAGGGTTATTTTTTAGGTTTAAAAATAAAATTTATTCCGTCTAATTTTGCTCGTACTTCTGATGTATGCATAAATCCATCTGAACTTCCTTCATGTGAAATACGATAAAATTCTTTATCAATACCATATAATATATTTGGCTCTACTAATACAGATATTACAATATCGTTTAAATCATTCTTATTTAGATTACCTTTAACCACTTCTTCATTTATACTATTAGTTAATGCATAAACATTATTTAAATCCATGTTATTAATCCAAAACATTTATCAATTTATTTAAAAAATTTTTAAAACGTACCTTTAACGGTATTTTTAATTTATATGTTTTATTGTAATACAAATTACAATTTTTTAACTCATTTCCTAACTGAGTATTCAAGATTTCATTTGCATAATTTTTTTTCTGTGAGTTTGATGTTGTTTCAAAAATAATCTTATCATTTTTTATTTTATTAAACTCTTTTGAAATCTCCGAATCTACACTATTTAAAATATCATTATCATTCATCTTCATATCTAATTTTGCCTGTACGTTCCATCATTTCTTCCAATTGAAACAGTAGCCATACAATTCCACAAGTAAACATACCGTCCATTAAGATAATAAGCCACCACATATGTGTTGCACCAAGTATTATATTAAAAGGAGTAAAACTAATTGGAACGAACCAATAATTTAATGCTGACCATAGCAACCCAATCCAAGTTGATAAACAAGCCATACAAGTAAACAATTTTCCAAAGGCAGGAGAAATCCAATGGCATAATTTTCTAAATTTCTCAATAATATCGAATGGTCCGTCAAAAAACACGAACAATTCAGTTATACCATATGCAAATATTATATAACATATAATTTTTATAAATTCCATAATTTATACCTTATTGTTCATTATTATCTATAAAATCTTCAATATTAGTTTCTTCCTGTTCTTTTATAGGAAGTGTGTCATAAAGAATAGGTTCTTCTTTTAACATATTGTCATTATCGCCTTCAGTTTTATGAATTTCGGACTTATTTTTTTTCTTTTTTTTCTTTGTTTTAAATTCTATCGTACACAACTCATCATAATCAAGAACAGAAAATAAATCTTGTAATTCGTTTATTTTTTCTTGAAACAATTCTATTTTTCTTTCCATATCTTTATTATAAGATATCGTTTCTCTAATACAATCAAAAACTTCATCAACTTCGACATCAGATAATGGAGCGCAATAATAATGCCTATCTAATTTTTCAATATGTTCGATTAAATTATTCTGAGGAACTATGATTTGCCATTTTTTACTAAATTCTACTCCAACAACAAACCATTCATTATTTATCTTAAAATCAATATTATATGGAGCAAATTCTTTTAAATTATCTTGTATAGTCATTTGTATCATTAATTTATAAACCTAAAATTATTGTAGTTAATATATATGAGAATGAAGACCATAAGAACAATCTTCTCATATTTGTTATTTTATATTTATTTTGTAATTTAAAACAAATATAAAAATATACGATTTCCCTTATCACATTAAAAATCGCTAAAAACAGAATAAACAGACTTATTTTTGTAAGTAAAACCATTGTTTTAAAATTTTTTATTATATATAAATATAATAAAAAGAACCATAGATATCAAATACCTACGGTTCTTTTTTAAAAAATAAATATATGATTGATAAATGTTATTTCAATGTATAACTTACTCCAAAACCTATAAATACATCTGGTTTATTATTTATAATACCATATCCTACACCAGCCTGTATTCCAAAATGGAAGTTCTTGTACCATTTTTGTTTATCTTCAATTCTATGCCAAGCATCTACATTGGTAATTGTTGTATTTGCTCCGTGTTCAATAAACATTTGGTTATTTCCATCTTTTTCACGATTGATTAATGTGAATTTATCGTTTATCTTAAAATCACTTTTTAACCATTCCAAATCCTTTGCTTTAACATCAATATTATAACTTACAGTATCATTATCATTAGAATAATGATATACAGAATCTACATATTGAACGTTTTCAACTCTAATAGTGTCTGTCTTATATTTATAAATATACCGTATTTCAACCGCACTTTCAACATCACTCAATTTTTTTATAGAATCATGTAAAATTTTGTTTTCTTTTTTTAATTTATCCAATTTCTGACTTTCATATATTTTTATATATGTTTGTTCTTTTTGGTATTCGGTATTTTTTATAAAATCGTCATTTTTAGATTTCTGTAAAATAGACCCACTTATACACACAACCAGAAGAAATATTATACATATCCATTGTATAATATCAACTATCTTTTGTTGTCTTTCCGTTAATTTCATATACCTTTAAAATTTACTATTCAACTTCCGTTGCATCTTCTTCAAAAACAATGCTTGAATCGAGTAATGTTGATAGTCTTTGTGTGTTATTCAACATTCGGGAAACTATTTCTGACCTTGCTTTCGGTTGTTTATTATTACAATATGTTACACCAAAATAACCTAATTCATTATTTAAACCATGTATATGGCATAACGCAATATATGTTACATCATTCGAAACTAACCTTTTGCTTAACTTATCATCAATTTTTGACAACTCTTCAATTGTACCAATCCATAAGTGTTCCTTTTCCATATATGTCGGAAAGTTAAATCTGGACAATGCTAAATTAATATAATCTTCATCTATATGTTCTATTCCTTCGCCAACATCTTCATATGTCATTTCGCCATATAAAAATGGAAGTCCTGATACATTATTTGTACCATTATGCATCTCGATAATAAAAACTCTATCGGCATCTAATGAATTAAGAGTTTCAAATAATATTTTATCAACTTGAGGTTTTATTTTTCTTCTTTTATCAAGTGCAATGTCGTGTATTCTTGCGGTTTCGGCTGTTTGTTCTCTAACTATTGTTTTAGTAGTAGTATCTATTATATTACTTATAAAATCCGCACCATTAACCATTACGAATACGAAAAGAGCAATAACGATAAGGGCTTTAAAAATTTTAAAAAGACCATATTTTTCAATTAATTTAACTGTTTTTTCAAGAAATCCTAATTGTTCTCCTTCTAGTGCCATAATATTTGCATAACAGTTTAATTAATTATTTCACATTTTCCTTATTAACTAAATTCTTAGTTTTTGCCAAATTTTCACTGATAATATCGTTTTCTCTTTTTCTACTTTCTGAAGTTGAACAAGCATTATATTCACCACTATTATATGCAGTCAATTCTTTCATACGTTTAAATTGTTCATTTAATGCATTACGATTAATAACTTGTACAACTTTTGTATATACATAATCAATATTTTTATCTTTTTTACATTCAACAACATATTCAACTCCATTTACATCTCTCATTATGAATTTGTTGCCATCTGTTTTATAATCATCAGGTACTTTTTTAATTACGTGTTCCTCGTTTAAAAACGCTTTATTGTATGTTAATCTTTTCATTTTCTTATTCTCGTTAGTATAAATATTTTTATCTTTAAAATTATCTTTCGGCAGATTATGTGATTTTAAACCTGCATGTTTAATTTCTGTTTTTTTATCTGAAACTTCTTCTCTTTTATCTTTTTCATTTTTATAAAATTTTTCATTTCCTTCGAAATCAAGAGAATCGTTTTCTTCTTTTATTTTACTTTCCTTTTCATTTTGAACTGATGGAAAACCATGTACTTGTGCTTTTACACGTTTTTTATATTCATCACTAGGCTCATAAGAAAAATTAACATCAAGAGTAGTTTTATTATAATCCTTTATATTTTCAGGATTAGTAGAACGTTTTTCTTGTTTCACGTCATTATACTCATCTGTCTGCTTCATAATATCTTTTACAGCCTTTACGTTATTTTGAGAGTTATCTTTCCACACATTTTTACCTACGATTGGTTTTGTTCTGTCTGGACTTTCCTTAATAATCTCTACTAATTCGCTGAAAGTGTATTCTTTAGCTTCTAACATCTTATTTTTATTTATATTTTTATTTATATGTCAATATATTATTTAATTGATAATTTTAGACCTTGTATAAACTGAGCATACAATAATTCTCTTCTTTTATTCTTATCATATGTTTCATTTTTTAATTCTTCTTCTATTTTATCAGATAATTCATTTACTTTTTCGATAACTTTATTTTTATTAAAATCATCACTATAATGATAAATAGTATTCATTTACAAAAAATTATGCTTTATTTATAGAAGTTGAGCCATATAAACCATTTTTTCTAACTAAACTTTCTTTATCACCAAATAAGGGTACATCATATTGATAATTACCAACAGATGAAGTAGAAGTCGTTTCATCAATGTCTTTATCTTTTTCGTATGAAAATATAGGTTGTGAATATTGTCCAGAAGAAATGGCACTTGTAGTTCCACTCATACATCCATCACCTTCTTCATTCATCTCCTGTGTATTTTCAGGTACATTACGCTCAAAAATTTTTATATACAAATTTCTTAATTTTCTATCAAAATTCTTTTTAGGAACTTTATATTTTACTTGCATAGTCGCTACCTTATCTTCTCCATTTTCATCTTTATCTACAATACGTTCATTTTTTCTAAGTAAATCATTTGATTTTAAAATGCCAATAAGCCTACTTCTTGAATAACCGTTATTAGATAATATAAGAGGAACTTTTGCATTAACAGGATCAACTAATAAATCATGTAAAAACTTCTTAATCGAAGTAAAAAATTTATATTCAGTAACTTCTATTTCCTTATTAATGTTATTAAATATTTCTTCGTTTATAACGATAACTTTTCGATTTATATTTTCATTACGAATCGGTTTTACAATAAAATTATCATCATCCAACATTAATCTTCCCTTTGTAATTAAATTAACGACTTTAATCGGATTAATTTTATGAGAAATAGCATAATCTCTGATTGCTTTCATTGCTTGTGTCAAATATACATTACTTTCATTAGGAAATAGTTTCCTAACTTCAGTACCTAAATTGTACATTTTTTCTTCAGCATTTTGATATGTCTTGCTCGTCTGGTTATCACTCTTTCTAAAAATTCTATTGTTTGGATTTACTTTTTGTCCTTTTAAATTTAAAGGTACATCTGTACTATACCCAACTAATGTTAAATCTCCATTTTCGTCCTTACGAATGTCGATACGATTCTGTTGTTCATCAGAATATACTTGTGTTCTACCAAATACCTTTTTTTTATTTGTTAAACGAGCAATAATATCATCCATTTTTTGAAAGTTTCCATTGGCAGCCTTAAAAATACATTCTAACGCTTGCAATAAAGAGAATTGTTTCATTTGCAAATTAATCCAATCTCTCAATGCAAAGCATTTGCTTCTACTTTTTTGACAATATTCTCTTAATATATTTTCAGTATCTTTTTCCATAATATTACAAATTATTTTTCCAGAAACCTCGTTTATTATACATCATTTTAAAAAAATCTTCCATCACGTTAGAAACGATTTTTTTAACCTCTTTTTCAATCTCATTTCTTCTAATATAAGAATTCAATTTATCAGAAATCATTGAATTTATATCTTGTTTGGTTATTTCTTCTTTGATGATTTTTTGTAAATTTTCATTCACGTTTTTACTTAATAAACTGTTTATTTATATATAAATATTAAGTTAAATAATAAAAAATAAAACGTGATAATTAAATATTATCACGTTAAACTATAACTTCTTATTTTTATCTTTGCCGCTTAAAATTGAAGCATATCCATATAAAAATAATACTATAAACATTATTAAACCAAAATAAATATCAGCCATAACTTACGCATTTTTTAACGACATTGGTTTTATGTCCTCGGATGTTTTTAGTTCCGTTATCCAGTTTTTGTAAACACCATTCATTTTATTTAATGTATCTAAAGATTTGTCATTTAAATATAAAGGACTTGACCATATAAAAATACTTTCAGAAGGCTCTAAAAAACTAAATTGAAACTTCAAATTATTCATACTTGGTATCATTCCACATAATGTAACATTTCGTGTTTCTGGATAATATAGCATAGGATTTTTAAATCCTTCAAAACTCGCTCCAAATTGTATCTTAGCGGTTTCAATTATGCTATTCATTATTTCGTCATCTTTAGTATATGGAACTGCTTCGCCATTATCATTGTCAGATATATCATTTTCATTTAAAGATACAATATCCTTAATTTTTTTTTCATTTAATTCACGTAAAGCCTTAAATGTATCTTTTAATTCAATATAACTTTTTTCCATAAAATTTACAAAAAATTAAATATCATATATTTGACCCATCCAATTATAACCAAACATATCCGTAGTAGTTTGCTGTTTTTTCTTACAATTACAAGTTTTTTTGACAGGCTCTTCAATTTTAGTCATTTTAACACTTTCTGTTTCTTCGTTTTCTTGTTCCATTTGTGGTTCATTCACTTTTATCTCCACATCAGCACAATCCGTAGTTTTATCTTCTTCTTTGTTATCTTTCTCTACGTCAGTATTTTCTTCTTCAACGATAGAATTTTCTACGATTTCATTATCTACATTAGTATCTTCTATGACTTCCTTTATCGTTTCTACTACTTCTATTGTTTCAACAGGTTTTTCTACAATTACTTCTGTTTCTTTAACATCTTTATTTTTTTTACCTTTTGCCATTTTCTTTTAAAAATATATTTTATTATAAATAGTCTTATCTTAAAGATTTAAATACTTCAATTTCTTCATCCGAATATGTTAATGCTTTACATTTCAATTTACTTAATGCTGTATCTTTAATTTGTCGTACTCTTTCATTTGTTAAATGCATACATTTTCCTACTTCATCAAGAGTCATTTCTTTCCCGTCATTTAGGCCATAGAATAATGTGAGTATTTTGATTTCTCTTTCATGTAAACACTTTAATAAATCATCAACGGCATCTCTTCTACCTTGTAAATTATTTATTTTTTCTTCAAAATCTTCATTTACTAAATTTAATTCTTTATCAACGTCTTTACAGTTATCAATAACATAATCTTCATAATTTATAACTTCTGTATTTCTATTATATGTTTCTATACATTCATTAATTGAATTTTTAATCCACCAAACCGCATATGAGATAAATTTTATATTCTTATCACCATCGAACTTAGTAGCAGCGTGTAATAAACCCATATTTCCTTCAGAAATAATATCCGCAAATGGTACATTACTATTTCTATAGTTCTTCGCAATATTAACTACAAATCTCAAGTTATGATACACCAAATCATTTAAGGCTTCTCTATCACCTTGTTTAATACGTACTGAAAGTTCTTGTTCTTCCTTTTTACTTAGTTTTCTTATATTTTGTATTTCTCTAAAATAAGAATCTAACTCTTTTATATATTCATATCCAATATTCTTACGCATCCGTTCCCATATATTCTATGTTTTATTTAGTTTCTACTATTGTACTTACATTATCTGACTTTGTAACAGTAATAATACTATCGTGGTAATCTACTAATGTCGTATCATGACAAATATGTAAAATGAAATCATAATTAGTTAAGACCCTTTTATATAAAGTCATAATATTTTCCATATTATCTGAACTAATGCCTGACAATACTTCATCCAGTACAATTAAATTAGGTTTAGCAATATTAGCAATATTACCTAATGCACAACGTAATGCTAAAGATGATATTGTGGCTTCAAACCCAGAAGCACAAGTGCTCAAATCCAATTTTTTACCATCTCTTATTAAATCAAGACATACTTTATTATCATCAGATATAGATAAAATTACATCAAAATCACATAAACCGCTTAGTAAGTGTTCAATTTCATTATTAATTATTGGCAAAGAACGTTTTAATACCAATTTAATAATACCATTTTTGCCTACTAACTGTTGATAAATATTCCAATTTCTAATAAGTCGTTCTTCTTCGGTCAATTTTTTTATTATAACATTACGTTTATTGATTTCTTCATCATATGTCTTGATTTCACTCTTTAATGACTGAATTTCTCTAATTGTTTGTTCTTTTAAAGAAGTTTCAGTTTTAATTTGTTCATCAAAAACTCTTATGTCTTTATCAATTTCATTATTTATAAGAATGTTTTCCTTATTTTCTTCAAATTCAGTTAATTTTCTCTTACAATCTTCTATTTTTAACTTAATATTATCAATAGTTACTTTAACAGCACTCATTTTTAATTTTAAGTTATTTAACTTCTCCAAATCAGACTTATTTTTTTCTAAAGCAAGGATTTCATTCTGTATATTATCAATATTTGTTTTATTTATCACACCTTCATTAATATATTCGTTAATTTTAACATTAATATCATTAATAAATGTGTCTTGTTCATTGATATCAATAGTATGTCCGCAATTAGGGCATATTTTTTCCTCTTTTATCCTATTAATGCGATTAATTTCATTCTTTTGAGAAGTAATCAATCCTTTAAGTTCACCATTACGGCTTTGTAATTGAGATAACTGATTACGTTTATCCAAATAACACTGATTATCAAATGATACATCCTTTAAAATCGCATATTCTTCTTTCATTTGCGACATTTGTGAACGTTTAATTTTCAATTCATCTTCAAACGCAGATAAATTACTCTCTACTGTCTTAATATTAAATGTTATATTTTCTTTAATTTCTTTTTTCTTAGAAAGAGTGGCAATTTTATCCGTATTTTTTTTCTGAATTAAAATTTCAATCTCTTTTTCTTTTAATTCTAGTTCACTAATCTTCTTAGTATTACCCATTATAACAGTTTTATAATCTTCTATCTCATTAGATAGAGTTTTTTTATCATATTTGTTAGATAACAACTTAGGTAATACACTTGTTTTATAATAGTCTTTTGTTATTTTATCTTTATCTTCAAGAGTTACTAACCCTAACCATTTAGAAAAAAGTTTTCCTTTATCGGTTTGACCCATTCTTAACAAATCACCAAGAGTATACGCAGTTGCTGAAATTACTAAATTAAAATCGTCAACACTACCAACGGTTTCACGAATTATGTTATTTGTTTGTGTATTGCTTTCCGCTTCACAATTCTCAATTAATTCATACTCACCATTAATTAACTTAAAATATTCAACTTTTTGTTTAGGTTTACTCTTACTTGTTCTCTTATTTAAAGAAGGTCTTGTTATAGTTCTTCTGATTACGTAATCAATACTATCAATCTCAATACATACCTCAACTTTTACCTCAGTTTCATCTTGTAAGTAAATATTAAATACACTATCAAGTGTTGGTGATTTATCTGCTTTTCCGAATAATGCAAATCGTAATAAATCAATCGCAAATGTAGTTTTACCACATTGATTTTCTGGGAAACCATTCAATAACACAAGTCCATTTAACTTACTAAAATCAAAAAAATTACCTTTTCCATATGAAAGATAATTATCCCATTTTACATATTTAAATTTATATTCTTTATGCTTAGAATAAGAATTGAAATCAACAAAAGAATTTATCGTATTATCTATGTCATAAATTTCATCAAGATTTACATCTTCAATCTTCTGTATTTCAATCAATTCTTTCATTAACTTTTGTTGAAACTCTGGTTTTTGTAAATTCGTAGTTATTTCATCCGTTAATGAAATTTTATTTCCATTTTTATCAACTGTTATTGGTTTAAAATTAATTTCAATATTCTTTAAAGGAACACCATATTTACTTGATATTTCTTGTTTTAATGCTTTCTTTTTCTGCTCATTATTATCAATTTGAAGCATCTCTAAATCGAAAACAAGTCTATCTGTTGGTAATACGCTAACATTATTAATCATTTTATTTACTTTTTAATTGTCTTCTAGAACGGTTATTATTTGTATTTTCTTCTTTTACGTTTACTTCATTTTTTTCTTCTATAATAATTTCTTGTTTTTCAATTCTTTCATTTACTACAATCGGGGGGTCTATCTTTTTATTAGTTTTTTCGACCTCTTTTTCAACATTATTGTTTTTAAGAGTGTTTAAATCCCCATATTTATCAATAAAAAATTGTTCTCTGATTTTATTAACAAGATAATCATTTAATTCAAGGTTATTTATCTTACAAAACAAATCAATATCTCTAAATAATTTATCTTGTATTTCTATTTCATAAATCATACCTTTATAATTTTATTTAATACAAATATACAAATTTATATAGTGAATACAAAATAAAATTAAAACAAAAATTGCCAAGTTTCCTTGGCAATCTATATTAAGCAATAAACTGTAAATCATATTCATCTATTTTTTCTGCTTTCCTCAATAAATCTAAAATTCCATTTACTCCAAAATCTTCATATATTTTAGAGGCATCATACCCATCTTGACATTCAACAACCCTAATTCTATTTTTTAATACATCCCTATCAAGAAACTTATATATCCGTCTGGCATCACTAATAGCATCGTCATCCAATAATATGTTTACATTTGCTTTAGCATTCCTTAATAATGTTTCATATAAAGTAAAATCTTCATTTAACATTTTACCAAGTAAGGGTATCGAATTTGGAACGACCATATGGTCAAATACACCCTCAACAAGTGTAACATTCTCATACCAATTAATTAATTTTTCATTAAAAATAAATTTAGTCTTACTTATCTTAGGATTTTTATATCTTATCATGTTTTTGTCATTGCCATAATAACGTCCAACCCAATAATTCAAATCACCATATTGATTGTATGATGGAATTATTATCCTGTTTCTCATAACTGGGTTTTTTGCATCATCACCAATATAACCTAACTTATAATTTTTAATAAAAAAATCATTTAAACCACGTTTCTTAATATATTCATATGCTTCCAGTGATTTTTCGTCTTTCTCATCAATAGGTTTATAACCATATGGTAAAGTGATTTCTTCTATATCATCAACAAAATCATCAGTAAAACTACTACCACCATATAAACTATATAAAGAACTTTCTTTTATATTTCTTACGATGTCATAATATTCTTTTAATATTTTAGCATTACCATATTTTTTTATTAAACTAGAAATTTTACCTCTCATCCCATCAGTTTCGCCACACACCCAGCATTGATAAACACCTTTTTCGACATTTACTTCCAAATTGTACTTTCCATCACTTTCGACAAATTTCCGTTCAGCACAACACGGGCAACAAAATTGCATCTGCGAATCAGTTACACCATTTTTAGGCTCTCCCAGAAATGTAGATAAGAGCATCCCAATTTCACTTATTCCATTTTCGAACATTTCATTTAAGTATGAATAAATTAATCAATAAATCATTTTCAAATGCAAATATATGATATTTTTTTCATATAACAAAATTTAAAAATATAATTTATTCTAAATTAAGTCTTTTATCTATTCGTTTACCCCATACTTCTATTGTATAATCAATATATTTATCAAACATTTTAACATCTTTGATTAAAGGTTCCATGTGATCATCATGTTTTAGTTTATTAATATAACCAAGCACACAAACCAATGAGTCTGAAGCATCAAAATTTTCAGTCTTTAAATCATCATTCTTGTCATAAATCCAATTTATATCAGGATACAGTTCTACAATTTTATTCCACAAAATATATTTTTTAGCACAAGAAAACGGATATTCACCAAATAACACTAAATCATTATTCTTCAAAGCATTTTTATATTTGGACAAACTATACATCTCATCTTTTTTATTGTATTTACGCACTCCTAACAATTCTGGGAAAGCATACTTTCTTGCATCGTATGACGAAATATATTTTGGAATAATACCAGTCGCTTCATAAATTGATTGTGAAATCATTCCATTGAATTTCATTAAAGTATTAACAGTTACCGAATTTTGTGAACTAGGTAATGGTTCTTCGATAACAATATCTGTAACTCCCCAACTAGTTACTTTGTCTTTTATAAAAGTTTCCTTAAATAAATTACTCTTATAAAACAAGGCATCAGTTCCTTTATAATTTTTATTTTGCTTCATTTTGACATAATGAACGTATAGTACTTTAGTTTCTTCGCCATCATATGAAACAACAGAAGTACCAAGACAAGCAGTTGATATATCTAATCCTAAAATAATTCTCTTTTTATCCATAAAAAATTTTTGATTTAATTATTAAATATAGTATATTTGGAATAAAAACTCAAAATTATGATAAAGAAAATTATACATATAGCGGATATACATATACCTAATTCAGAAAAAGACAAACCATTTTCAACAATGATTGAACGTTTCCTTGCTGAATTATATGCAGAGGTTAAAAATGACAATAAAGAAGAAGTTAGAATTGTTATTTGTGGTGATATATTTGAACAAAAGATTAAAACTTCAAATGAAGCCAAAGTTATTTTTCATAATATGCTAAACTTCTTAAATGCAATAGGACAAACCATAATTATTGCAGGAAATCATGATATGTTAGAAAATAACCACGATAGAAAAGATTCAATAACTCCTACATTTTCGATATCAAAAGTATATGATAAAATAACATATCTTGATAAAGAACTTGATTACAAAAGTGGTTTTATTATAGATGATGATGTTATATGGGTATTATACTCAATGTTTGATAAGTATCAATGCCCAGACCTTGAAGATATAAAAGAGCAATATCCAGATAAAAAAGTAATTGGATTATATCACGGAAATGTTGATGGTGCAGTTACTGATGTTGGTATCAGTATTGATAATGGTATTAATACCTCTTTATTCAAAGATTGTGATTGTGTAATGGCAGGACATATCCATAAACATCAAGAATTAAAAAGAAATGGTGTTCCTATTGTATATGCAGGCTCATTATTCCAAAATGATGCTGGCGAAAACATTACAGGACACGGATTTTTAATATGGGATGTTGATAAGTTATCATATACATTGCATGAAGTGAAAAATGATTATAAGATATACAAATTCAATATATCATCGTATGATGATATAAAAAATGATGATGAGAGATTAATTAACTACTAATCTCTCATCATTTTTATATTACTATTAACATCCTGTTCTACTATATATAATATATCACCACCCATCGTTTCTGCATTTTTTATATTAATCATAGTTTTTCTATTACGATTACTAAGATTTTTATCACAAAAAACAGTTATAATATGCATCTCGTTGTCATAATCATACTTATGTGTAGCATGACACCATAATGCATAAGAACCTACTATAATTTGGGAGTCATGTTCACCATATCTATTAGTAGAAACTATATAAATTTTATTCTTTTCAATTTTCTTTTCTTCTAAT
This sequence comes from uncultured Mycoplasmatota bacterium, assembly GCA_949527715.1. Classification (GTDB taxonomy): domain Bacteria; phylum Bacillota_I; class Bacilli_A; order Mycoplasmatales; family Mycoplasmoidaceae; genus Malacoplasma_A. The sequence continues at coordinate 16,748 of CATEWF010000002.1, forward strand.
GGCACAAATGTTTTCTTTTCTTCTTCATCTTCGTTAATAATACTAACATCATCTATTAATGCAGAAATGGCTTTTGCATTTTGTATTAATTCTTTATTATAATCTTGTTTTGTCTTACACTCACTACGTTGTTTATCACACATTTTATTAAATTGTTCTAATAAAACATCTTCGATACCAATTTGTTCTTCTTTTTTTATTTTAATTCTTAATTCTTTTTTTGTATCTGAATTATTTTCATTATAAAAATAAATTATATAATAATCAGTATCTTCATTTGTATAGCCTATATAATTAATATCTACTTTATATTCATTATATGGATAATTTAACATATGTTTATATTTAATATTTGATAAAATCAATCCATAATCTTCTTTATCAATATCATTATCTGAATATGCGGAATATGTTAAAGATAAAGTCTTACTGCCACCATATACTTTTAAATTAATAAACTTACATACTTCTTTATCACTTTCGGCATCTATTTCACCGATATCTTTACCAAATTGAATATCATAATAACATCCATTTTGAATAATAGACAAAGTGGTTATATCACCACTATTATTATCAATAACATTTACATAGAAATAACGTTTATCAGATGAATAATTATCATCAACATAAAATGTTATTACTGATTGTTGTTTATTATTCTCACTATTACCAATGTTGACATAATTTTTTTTAACTTTTATCCAATCAGTTTCATCATACTCTAATTCATACGAATTGGTTAATTCATCATTATTTAAAATTTGACATTCAATTACGCATGAATATGAATTTTTCAAAAAAATGTTATCATCTTTGACATCTTTATAATCTTTTTCTGGTTTTATCGTTATAAACTTAATTTTTTGTATTGGATAACTCATCACGAAATAATTACCGACAATTTCATAACGTTCTAAACAATCAGACGATATTGGGTCTGAATTACTGACATATACAACTTTCGTATTTTCTTCTTTTATTACACTATATGTATCATATCCTATCGTGATTTTATCATCAATAATTGGATATTTAATTTCTACTTGTCCTCCTTTTATTACATATTCATTAGTAATATTTAATACCTTATTGTTTTGTACAGGATATTCACTATTACCGATTAAAATATAATCTATTTCAAATACATCATATGTATTACCATCAATTATAACTTTATTGTTGGAAACATTATAAATTTCGCCATTAACATTTACCTTTCCATCATTTATTTCATAATCATATTCTCTATGCGAAATCTTTGATTTAAAATTAAATTTACTCATATGCAATTTATATATTTTTCAGTATTAATATCGTAGTAGAGGGAATAACTTGCATTAAATAATGTAATATTATTTCTTTAAAATATTTTTTATACATTTCGTTGTTTATTTTATTTTCAAAATAAATTACTTTATTATTTAAACGACACTTACATCCTTCAGTAGTATTAAAAATTGTTTCAGTATTAAATTTTTTCCCTTCTTTTAATACTAAATTAAAATTATTTATTTCATTATTTAATTCTGTATCTTCATTTCCTTCTTCATCTACAATACTAACTTCATTCTCATCTATAAAATATTTAAATGGTTCATTCATATAAGTCATATATTCGTTACCATCGTCATAGAAACCAAAACCGACATGAGGATTATTACCTATTGTTTTATTAACAATGTTATCCAGATATTTTGCTTTTTCTTTATAATATTGCCATTCCTCGTTACTAAAATAATCTGCATCTTTGGTATAGACATTATAAATATTTTTCCACGAACCTTTTTCAGAAGGTGCTATTTCATTATTTAATACAAAAAAATGAGATACTTTATCATTATTAATGTTACCATAGTATTCTGTATATCCCTCAAGATTAACCACATAATATATGTCTCCTTTATTTGAGGTTAGAGAATTAACATTTAATAAGTCATCCAAAGATGTTACAACATTCAAATATGATATAGTTTCACTATATTTATCAAAATCTCTTAAAGTTTTATTAGTTTCATCATATTTACCCCATCCACCTTTACTTTGAAAATAAATGTCATGACCATAATCTTCATTTTTATCATAAAATGGTATAATAAAACTTTGATTTATTAAATCACCATTTTCATCAACTAATTTAGTAGTATATTCTTTTAAAGGTAAATTTTCAAAATCAACTTCATAATCTTCAGCATAATTAAGACGTTCAGAATTTTTACTATTTATCTTATTTCTAATATTATCAGTCTTATTTTCATCAATCCATTTTGCATCTGCCTCGTAATAATTTTCAATAATTTCATAATCATTACCTCGCCCAAATCCAAACATACCCATCACCATTTCAATTGATTCTTGTGTTCCTTTCGACATAAAAATACGTTTTGAAGACAATAATAGTCTTTTCATAAAATCAATATCAGCGACTGATGTATTAACTCTGTCAATAGATGAACCATCAAACCATTTTATGTTATTATCATCAATAAATTCCTTTGATAGTTTTACATACCCACTATTATCTCCATTTGTCATAATGGTTGAAATTGTATCCCATCCGCTCAATTCTAACTTATCAGACAATATAGCATCTGGAGCATTATTGATATTATTATAACTAATATTATTATTAATACCATCAACAAAATGTTTTATTTCATCAAAAACTCTTCCATGTAAATGTAGAATGCGTTGCATTCTTAACCCACCATCTATATTGTCTTGTTCTTCACCATCAATATAATCTCTTGTATAAGTCCAATCAAAGTTTTTAATGGCTTCATGTGTCATTTTTGAATATAAATTATCACACCATAACTCATCATAAACTGTTGCCATAGATAATAGACTTTGCACAAAACTACTGTATTCACTAGTTTCAATATCAATACAATAATCATTTACAATGGGCCATTTATACCTTCGATTTACATACTTATAATCAGTTTTTCCTTCAACAGGAGTTATAAATACATTGCTATAAATCGGATTTGTATTTCTATTTAATAACTGACGTTCAAAGCCTTTTAAATTGTCAAAATATTTTTCAATCAACTCGTTATTTGGGCATATTGTAAGGTTATTAACAGTATTGTATTCACTCATTAATACGATATCATCATATACCTTAAAACCATACACGAAATATTGTTTTCCATTTACAGTTTCAAATTTAATAATAAAAATAGGTGCTCTTTTAATATACCATTGATCATCGGATGGACACTCCTTATTTACATAAAAATCTATTTCATAACCAACTATTTTATCACCATTAATTTCATAATCCTCATAACTTTCACACATAAATCTTAAAGGATTATCATTATCTGTTATCTCAACATTTTTGCTTGTTAAATCAATTAAAAATGGATTTGATAATATAAATAATTCTTTTCCATTTTTACTTATATTTTCATATATAGTATCTCCATTTTCTTGTGTTATAGGAAATTCCAATTGTTTATTGGTCGAATAAATACAAGCAGGAAAACTTTGTATAATATGTGATATGGAACTTTCGACTAATTCAACACACGAACCATAATATACAAAACTACGTATATCATCACTATTTGTATTAACAGTTACATTATTTACAGTACTTTTTGCATCTTTAACGTCTTTATAAGTTAATTTATCAATAACTCCAATTGGTTTATTTCGTCTTGATGGTAACTGTATATTGCTAGTAGTAAAGATAAAATTACCGTCATAATATAACGGTGTTTTACCTTTACCAAAACGTAAATGTTCTCCAAGCGTTGTCCAATCTCTTTCATAAATTGTTCCACCATTTATACCTTGAGAACGTTTACGTAATGTATATGTTGTAGTACTTTTTGTATATTTCTTCATATTCGTTAATTATTAATTACATCTGTATAATTTACACTAAAATCAATATTTCCCTTTCTATTTTTCTTAACATCAAATTTATCATTTGTTGTATAGTTATCTTTAAGAGTGTAAAACTCATATTGATTAAATATTTCACCATCTTGATTATAGGTAGTAAGTATTCCATTATCAAGACTTCGTATCTGATTACCAGTTAAAACGGTTGTTAATGTGTCAAAATCATTCTCACACACTTCTATTTCAAGACAAACGGGGTCAAATTTAGTATTCACCAAACGTATTTCTTGACTAGGATTGCCGATATATGGTTTTTGAGAACCCTTAAAAGTCGGTGAAGTACTTGGTGTTAATGTTAAAAACGCAAGAGTTGCAGATTCATTATATCTATAACCATTACTATTAGTATTAGCAGAAGTTAAATTTTGAGATACAGGTTCACAAAGTCCACTGCTAGTAACCAAACGATAATATTCTTGTCGTTCTGAAACACCTTTATTTTCTGAAATATCATAATATTCGACTCTATAACCCGCAAGATTATCACTTCTAAACAAAGTCCTATTTTCTCCGTCTATTTCACCTAAATCAATTACTATACCACTTACGTCTGGATAACTGGCTAAAGCACCGACATCTTTAATTGTACACTTTATTTCTTTTGGTTTAATATAAATCGTATAAAAGCCAACAGCCCCAAATATTGAAGCGGGTAAAGAAAGATTATACATACCAGGTAAATTCTTATCACTTTCATCAATATTACTATCTATTTTAGCCGCAGTAAGCATTGTAGATACATCTTCACTTGAAATCTTTTTAAAGACGTTAAACGAAGGTTCTGTGTTGGTTCTATTTGGTGTATAGCGATACCATATTTCAACATCTTTAGCAGGATTCATTACTGATGGCTTTACTATTCCATATGTATTATTCATTACTTTTTTAATTTAATATATTTTATTCTTTCATAATAAAAAATGACCCATTTGCATACTCTGACATATCATTTAATGTATTTACTTCAGAAAAACGAATGTGTCTATCAAAAATAGAGGTTAATCCTCTATCAATATTTACGTCTAATATTTCAGTCGGTGAATAACTTACTCCATCATAAAATTCTAATTTTGTAATACCCTTTTCGCTATCTTCATCTTTAATTGCATTTTCCCTAATTATTTTAGTTGACAACTCAGAAGTTACTGACAACATTTTAATGTCCTTATTACTTATTCTTTGTTGATAAAATAATTTATTATTATTTAATGAAAATTCATACTTTTCAAAAAGTTTAAGTTCTTTTATATCTTCACCATTTGCTTGGTTTCTATCAAAACTTCCGTTTACATATTTATTAAAATCCGTTACATCTATATCATTTAATTCACTATCTATGTCATAATAATATGTTTCTTCATACTTAATACCGTGAAAATTCTTAATACCAAAATCATCTTCAATAGGGTCTTTAAAATAATCTTTATCTGGCATAAAATCATCATAACATATTTTTTTATTGCCATCATCATCGACCTCTATTCTTTTAACTTTAGCATTTAAATGCACATCAGTCCAATAAGTAAATGTTAACTTCCGTTCTGTTTTATCTATTTCTATTTTTTCAATATAATCACCAAAAGCCAATAAGTCAGTTACTTCATCACCTTCTTTTAGTAATTTAATATCCGTTTCATAACATTGAATATTACCAAATTCATCATTTAGCGTTGAAAGATTACATATCTGTCCAACTCTATAATAATAAAGCCAATCATAACCAAATTGAGGACGTTGTTCAACAAAAAATTCATCTAAATATTGTGAATAACGTCTTAATGATTTTAATTTACTATCCGTATTAATATTATCTAATGTAATTTCAACGGTTTTAATATCAGTTTTATTTTCAATGTCATTTGTTGGTGTCAAAAGACCATTATCTCTAATACTGCTAAATAAATTTATAGAATAATTGATAGATAGTCTATCTTTATTGTTAATTTTATTTGCATTTACCCACCATAAATTAGAACGCTTTTCGGCTTCGTTAATATTTTCTTTTAAAAAACTAAGATAACTATCACCGCCTCGCCTTTTATACATTTCACATATACAACATAATTGTTTCTCACTCTCAATATCAGAATATTCTTCTTTAGTTTCTTTATGTTGTCTATAAAATTCACATTTATCACGTAATTTAAGTAATTCACCATATAATGTTTTAACTGTGGTCAAATATATAAAATCAGGAACTAAATCATTTTCTTTATGTGATAATTGCAACTTATCAAATGGTACTTGAATTTTACCAATTCCATATTCTATAAAATTTATAAAAGTATCAAAATTACTTGGTCGTTCTTCTTTATTGATATATTGATAATATATAGACATTAATTCTTTATATGTATATACATTATCTATTATCAAAATATTGTCTATGTTTTCGACATGTATATTATCAATGTCTTCATATTTTATATTTTCAACAATTTTACCATAACAACCCATAAGGCTATCAGTTGATTTATGCAAAACTGATACATTTTTATCATCTAATTCAGTATATGCAAATAAACCTGGTAGCCTTGAAATTAAATTTTCATAACTTGTTATAAATTTTATTGTTCTCATTACACCATTTTAGCCTCATATAAGTTTATTGTAATCGTATTTGATTCTTCTCCTTGACAATTTTTGTCATAGAAATTATCATCTAAATAATAAATATATTTTTTCTCTTTTTTATCATATCCAATCCTTAAATGTATATAAGAAAATTTCATATATTGTCTTACTCCATATTCACCATCAGTATCATTTTCATTATTCCAATCAGCCAATATCTCATCAAAACTTTTAATACCTTCCTTAAATCTACCTTCAGATTCCCATTTTTTCTTATCCCAAAAAGGCATCATAAATGGAATAACTCTACCATACCCAGCATGATTAAATTCAACTTTCATATATAATTCAAGACCTTTATATTTATCTTCCACTTCTTTCAATAAATCTCGCCATAAATACAAATAAAACCCTTCGCTTGAAGCCGATGAATTATACTTATCATATACTACTAACTGAGAACTTAATCTATATTCTTCTATATCTTTTTCAGTCAATAAAGTACCGTCTGGTTCTCTATTTACTTTAATTCCTTTGTATTCAGTTATATTATCGTCATCATCTCTTTCAACTTCACCATTTTCATTAAATTGTCTATAAGGACTTTCTTCGATATATCTTACGAATTTTGTAAAATATTCTCCACTATCCATAAAAATAGTCGAATATGCTATCAAATTCTGATTTGAAGGGTTTGTTGAATCATAGAAAAGCAAACGTAAAAATGATTTTTTTAATTTATTTTTCTGAAAACGTATATCATTATTAGTGAAGCCTAAATAACTTAATAAGTCTGATTGTTCACTTTCTTTATTTTTATAAGAGAAAAAATCTTCATTTAATTTAAGTTTGTTATTGTCATTTTCATCTTTAACAACACCATTCCAATAACTTTCGCTATTGGCAACCCAATCTTCACCACGATGTTCTCTAAAATGTAAATTAAATTTTATTTTATATACAGTTTCATTTTTTTGCCCACCTTTGTTAATAACAGGATAATAGACATCTTTTTCATTATCATTTATCCTATTAATACTTCTTTTTTTTGCATCCTCAATATATTCATGTAAAGTTTGTTCCTTATATATGTTAGTTTGAAAATTATTCGAAATAGCCACAGGAATACTACAATTTGGAGTATTTATGTACACATCAAAAATTGAATCTTCAGTAAACTCAGGATTTATACGAAAAAGATTGATTAAATTAATATTACCACTAATATTATCACTATTATCATCTATAATATCATCAAATATAACTCTTATCAAATCATCATCTTTAATATTATCCCAATCCATTCTTAGAGAAGAAGCATTTACGTACTCAAACCCTCTTTTTTTATCAAAACGAATATTTCCATTATTATCAATATAGTTAAACCACAAATTAAAAGTGGTTATTGGTATTGTTATAGTATTATCAATAACTTCGTAATCAATTCCATCAACGGTTACTTTTCCATCAACAACATTGTAAATAACAGGTATTATAACTTTGTTGTCCTTAACTTCGTAATCAATTCCATCAACAGTTACTTTTCCATCAATTACTTCATATTCATTGTTATTAATCAAAACTTTTTCATTAAAAACATTATATACATCATCATCAACAATAATTTTATTGTCTTTCACTTCAAAGGTTTTGTTACTAATGCTATAAAAATGAGAATTTACGAAATACAAATACAAATATTTTTTGTAATCATTATGATAACTGTCATATAGTTTCACATAACTGACTGTTACTAATGGTAAATTATAATATTTATCAAGCAAAAAAGAAAATGTTCTATCATTTTTATTGACATCAGTTACTGTATATTCTTTATATAAAGAATACATCGAATTCGGTCTATCATTGTCATTTTCAACTACTATATTATTTTTAACTAATATTTTTTTATCATTCTCAATATTTTTAATATCGTTACATTTACACGTACAAATATATTGATTATATTGATTATATTGTTCTAAATCATAATCACTAATACTATTCTCAATAACATTGATAATATTGTTATCATTAACGACATTTTTACTATTAATTCGATACTTTAACATGTTGCTTCATTTTCTTCTTTATATTCATAATTGCTTTCTGGCAATGTATTTCCAAATACATCATTCGGTAATAAATTATCTCCATTATAATACAAACCAAGTTCATTAAATGGGTCTTGTCTTTTTAAAAAGAAATCTATATCCTGATTGATATAAAAATATCCGTTGGCAAATGCATATTCTGGTAATATAATATTATCTTTATTACCGACAGTATTTATATCTCGCCACATATATCTATTGATATTATCAAATTTATCAGCATAAAAAGGTATATTTTTATTATATCTTCTTAGTTTAAATTCGATACTTTCATACTTACCAGATAATATATCTCTTAAATTTTGTACAGTTAAATTACCAATTGAGTCAATAGCAAAATTATATTTATCTATAACAGATACTACATTAACCATAGTATAGTTATTATTTCTATCATCACTAACAAGTATCTTTTCGTTACTAAGCAATCTATGTGGTAATCTTGTTGTTATTACAAGTAATTGTTGACCACTATCAGTACTTTTTATATTTACTTCTCGAATATTTAAATTAACATGTGAATCTTGATGTAACTCTCCAAACTCTTTTAATAAAATTTTATAATGAGCCTTATAATAATAACCCTCTGGATGCAATAAATCTAATGGTTCTTTATTAGTCACAGGTACTACTTTAAATCCATCTCTATCATAATCATCAGTTTCTATCATATCATATTGATAATTGTATTCTGAAGATAGAGTATTTCCATTTTCTCTTAAATAGGTATTGAATCTAAAATCACAATCCTCAAGTATATATTCATCACAAGTAGTTATATTATATTCAACAATATCACCGACAAATTCATTATCCAAAATAGTTATGTTATCTACAGAAAAACTATATTCAGTTTTATCTAAATCACCCCATCCAAATTGTTTTGTTTGCTTCCTATCTGATATATATTTTGTATTACCGCCAAAATCACATTCGTGAATAAATTTAACGTCCGATTTTGTTGCTTGTTTTTTAAAATCTTTTTCTATATCAAATGTTTTTCGTTCATCTTCTGATAAAAATAAATCAAAACCACAACTTAACTTATTGAAACAATGTGAATATCTGACAGATTTTTCTTGCGGTTTATTTTTGTACCATTCATCATGCCCATCATTATTTTTTATAATGGTCAAATAGATTTCAGTTAATGGTCTTCCTCTATTATCTAATATATTGTCGATATTTATACCATCAGTCCACGTTATTTGTGTATTATTATCATTGTATATTGTAGAAGAAAACGCTAATTTATATTGCTCTTTATCAAATTCATTATTATCATTTTTTTCGATAAATTCATCATAAGAATCTACACAAATGCCATCTTTTAATGCTAATTCTTCTTTGGAATTTTTAAAATTTGGCAATTTTCTAAAAATTCTAATATAATATTCAGATTCTGTATCATTTATTAAATGATTAAATCTAAATTCAATATTTTTTAAATTTTCATTAACATCATCAAATACATTATCATCATAGATATCAACGTTTTCTCCAACAATTTGATTTAAAACATCAATATTAGTTATATGGAAACAATATTCTTCATTTTTTCTATTTATATCACCTATATTATTAATTCTAATATTTTCAAATAAGTTATAATCATTTTCTTCATTATTTTTAAAATATAAATTAATAAAATGACCAGGTTTTAAATTATGTTTAGTATAACACTGAAATGCTAAAATCCTCTGACCATTATTACTGATAGTAAATTTTACATTTTTGATTAATAAAGAATTATGTCCATTATTATCTGTCACTAAACAATGATTATAATAATTTTTATAAGGATATGTTAGGCATAAATCCCAATTATACTCTGGTCTATGTTGATATTTATTATATTTTGGATTGAATGAGAATAATGTTCTATCAGGATACATATCAATAAATTCACAACTTTCTTTATTGTTAATCACATGATTAAAATCATTATCAATCCATTTATTACCATCTTTTTTCTTTGAAACAATTGTTGATTTATTTACAAAGCCAAACCAACCATTTTCTTCTACAAGATTAGTATTAATAGTATCATCTATATCCATTATATTATCATAATCATATAAATGTTTATTTATTGTGCCAGTAAATGTATCAATATTAGTTCTATTAGTAAATTTAATATAAGTTCCATCAAATTTACGTAAAACATCTTCTATAGTATTAAATTTATTCCTATCAGAACTATTAGTATATGAATTAACAATTTTAAAAGAAGTATTTCTTAATATATGATTATTAAAAATATCTGTACCAGGATGATACTCATACCCACCTTCATCTGTTAATTTTTCACTTGAATACTCAGTATTACGAATCATATCAAGTCTGTTTGGATTTGTTTTTCCAAATGCTTTCTTGCAATGGGTCGCAGCCTTTGTGTCAGTGACAATTTCCGCATCATCATTACTTCCTTCTTTATAGATTATTTCAGTTAATGGATTAAACAAAATATTTGTACAATAAGGTTTAATAGTCGTTATTAAACGATATTTTGTACAATTATTTCGTTCATTTTCAAATACTTCATGTTGGTCTATCAAATCTCTTATATTTTCTGTAAATAAATAAGGTTTGGTGGACTGTTTAATCTCAACATCCACCAAATTATCCTTATTTACTGAATTAACAGATTCTGTACTATTTAATCTAATCTTATACTTATCCATTTTGTATTTGTTTAAAATTTGCTGTAAATGTAACTTCTCTTATATTAGTCACATTATCCTTATACATTACTCCTATATTAGAAATTTCATTGTTTGTTATTTCAATTAAATCGTCTCCAACAGAGGATGACCATCCGTCAAATTCATATCCTTCATCAATTTCTATATCGTCTGGTGTAATAGTATTTGTATCTGCATTAAATGATGCTTCCCTCATTTCAGTTGTTAACGTATCTTTCCATTTACCATTTGCACCTAACGCTAATTTAAATATAGTAGGTTCATAAATAGCTTCAATTATTATACTTTCGTTATTCATTTGAAATGGAAATCTATCTATATGGATAGGATTACCATCCAAACCAATTTTTACTAATCCACCATAATAATACCCATTCTTAACTTCAACATTCGTTGGATAACCACTATTAAAAATACTATCTACCCATTCATTTCCCTTTTTATGTATTGTTAAATCAGTATTTTCATCAATTTCGTCTTTTATATTATTAACATTCCATACTACAGCATATCTCGTCTCACTTCTACTACCATTACCACTTAATTCATTTACATCAGCTTTTAATGGTAAATTCGTAACATCTGTTATAATACAATTTGTCTTTTTACGAACAGAACTATTAAATATTAATTTAGCAAATATACTATCATTATCAAAATAATTTTTTAATTGAGTATACATTGTCGTATCCAGATTAAAATAAATAATTTTATTATCTAATGGTGTTCCAATAGAAATAGGTGAGAATGTTCCATTACCTTCTACCTTTAATTGTTCATTCAATTTCAAACTAAAATCTAAATTAGATGTAAAATAATCAACATAATATGGCAAATTACCACTTAATTCCACACCAAGTTTATAATCCACTACATTATTATAGCCACTATTAGCATTACCTGTAATAGTATTTAACTCACTTAATATAAGATTAATTTGTACATCCTCACTTCTATCATACAAAGGAGAAACAGTACGGCAATTATTAGATGTTACCACTATTACAAAAAAACGTTTTAAATCATTATCAATATCAAATACACCATTTGTACTATAGCCATGATTTCTATCAATTGCATTTTCGTTTTCTTCTGTCGGGGTATGCCCATCTGCTTTATTAGTTACTTTACCATATAAGGTATTAATATTAATATTTTTATCATATAAATCTGAATTACCATTAAATGTTTTTGTCCATATACCGTTATTAACATTTAATGTACTTCCAGCTAAAGGATAATTTGAACCATTATATTCAATTAAATAAAAACGATTATTATCGTCATTATCTCCTTTATTCAAAGACATAGTTAATACTTTATCAACTAACCTATTTAATGAAACACTCATATCGCCATATATTGTTTCTGATATATAGGCATTCTTATTATCCTCGATAGTTAATTCATCTTGACTTCTTCCTACTTCTATATAATCAGATTTATTATCTTTATTATATCCTATATATGTTTTACCATCTTTATTATCAATATAACGTATAGTGGGAATATCATCCTCTCCATTAATAGTTTTAACTTGAATATTAGATATGTTACCTAATTCAAAAGTGGGGAATTGTGGATTATTATTGTCAAGAATACCATTGTTAATAACGCCAGTAAATAAGCCGTTCATTTTAACAAACTGACCACGTTTATCATCTCGACCATAATAAGGTATATTATTTACATAAGACCACGCAACCATATTATTTAATCTTAATACCTTATCTATAATATGAAAGAAAAAATATAGTTCATTGTTATCATCACCTTCCATTTTAACACTCATATTACCTATAACTGGTAATTTTTGACCAGATGAATTAACTACTCTTATACCATAAGGTTTTTTAAACCATTTGTTTTGGTCTCTTACATATTCACCTTTTTCATTTACTCCATTTAATCTATCATACCCAAAACAAATATTTCCACTTTTAACATTCGCAACACTACCATCATACCCATAATCTTCGTTTGTAACACTTGCTATTGTTGGAATTTGGATATCATCTATTGAATACATTTCAAAATCAGGATTATTACTCTTGTATTTATTTCCATCTTCTTTCGTTAACTGATTAGCATCATTTTCGCCATTATTTTCTTCTTCATTATAGTATAAATGATATTTAACAGGTAACTTTCTTGTTTGTACTGTTATTGTGATATCTTTTGGTTCAAGTAAACTTGTTAACCAAAATGTTTCTTTAACTAAATCAATATAATTGTTTTCAAAATCCTTGATTGAAGTATCATTTATAAAATCACTTTTAATTTGGATATAATCATCAATAATTTCAAATATCTGTTGTTCTAACATTTTCTGTTCTTCGGTATTGTCTTCATGTATTTCTGAAAACATATTCTTATAGTCCTGTTTAATTTTTTCTATTTCTTCGTCTTTTGTTATATTTTGATAATGTTCATCATTTGATATACTTTCTAAAAAACCATTAATTTCATTATTGATATTTCCAACAAATTCTGCATATTTGTTGCATATTTGTGATAGACTATTATAAGTATCAACAACATTTTCTTTCATATTATCATACTGTTCTTTCACTTCATCATAACCATCAACTTTGGTAATATCATAATTACTACGATTACTTAAATGTATCCATGCTTTACCAATATTATCAATATCAGGATTAAAATTATTAATATTATCCTTCCATCCAATTCCAAAAATTTCCATTTTTAAGCCGCTTATATCGACTTCATTGACAAATAATTTATATGGTAATGTATCATTGATACGTATAATTACCTGTGATGAGTTTTTATTATTTTCTTTACCATCACACATGGCAGTTATAGACAATTTATAGTCAACATCACCTTTGGGAACAACTATTCTTATTGTTTTTGTTTCTTCGTCATAAATAAAACAATTATTTTTAACAAATTTTTGAATTTCATAATCCTTTATACTTATCTCTTGTGCATAACCTTCATATTTAACCTCGTAGTCGTTAAAATCATCTTCTCTATATGGACTAATCATCAATTTATATTGACCATTGGCATTTTCTTCATCAATAATACTATCAATTATAATATAGCCACCATACATATCTAAATTCTCAGTTGCTTTATCAATAATATCCTGATAACTTTCATTTTCATCAAATCTTTGATTATTAGGTATTTCGTTATCTACTTTTGAAAAAGTAAAATATACTTTTAAAGGCATAAAACTAATATCTGTTGACGAAATATTTCCATCAGCATCAATTATTGTTATCTCATATTTCCCATTTGGAATGAAGGTTTTATCACTCATATCATGATACCCCTTTATATCATCAGGTACCTTACCAAGTGATATTTTATCATATGGTATATTCAATATTGAAAAACCAATACTGTTATTTTCTAATGAATTGATCATTATATCATAATTTTTAGATACATTTGTCATATCCAATAATATATACCCATCACCATTGTTATGCATATCACTGCACCAACTATTTGGTTTATAGTCAATAGTAAATGGAGAAGCCACACTACTATCATTTTCACAAGGAGAGAAAAATTCACTATTAAATTTATCAATTGCAGTTTTACCCATTTTTAAACCAAAATAGAAATAGAATGAATTTTCATAACGAGGCAATGAATTGTTATTATCGTAATAATATGGGTCACTACCCATTCTGAACATATAATAATCACGGCTACAAGTTTCTAAATTATGATTTTTTGAGTAATTACAGTCTCCACTTTTACGCATCAATCCTTTTAATAAACCATCGAAGTTATTGGTGTAAAGATATCTTAAATCATATTCCTTTAAACCATTTTTATTGTTTAGTCTTGTTCGTAATCTATTTCCATTTAATGTAGCAAACATGCTACGTTCATCGACATTATATAATTCATCATATGATATAAAACCATCAGGTGTTAATTTATCATACGCTCCTTCATCACCTTCAAGTTTAGTTAAATCAGCAACTTCCTTTGCCTCATCCAGAGAAACGCCATATTCACAGATTCTAGATAAATTTAAACATGATTTCCTTTCCATCTCAATAGATGAACAACCAATACCATAGAAAAGACCACCATCACTATGTTTTCCCATTTCACCACATTCATCAAATTTGTTCAAGTTACCCCAATCACATCCAGTTGCCTCAGTAAATTGTTCGTAAATAATATCATTATTGCCATTTATAACAACATTACCCTCAGAATCTACTTCTATAACAGTATCTGTGAATAATATATCAGTTGGTAGTTTATATGTTGTTGATACCAAATTTTTAAAAAATTGAGGAATACCATTGCTATCACAATCATTCAAACTACCAAGCAATACAATATCTGTTGCAAACAATAATATTACACCGTCTCCATTTCTTCGTTTAGCCAATTCGTAATCATAATTTAAAGCCCTGTAATAATAGATTGTTTGACCAAGTAAATTTTCCTTTGTCAATATTAAACCTTTATTTACATTAACAGTGGTTTTCTCATTATGACATTTACTGCCACAATTATTATTAATACTACTAGGAGTATTATATGGTTTACCTGTAATAGGACTATTAAATGTTTCACCTGTTAAATTACGTTTTAAAGCACATTGTTGATATACCATTAAATTAAAATTAGTATCTGCTCGACACCATTGGTCTTTAGCCTTTCTTTTGAAAAGACCAAATAAGAAACTTTTCTTCGGTGTTATCTTACGATACCATAATGGGGCATACAACACACCATTAACCCAGTCATTCTGAAAGTTAAATGAAGTAGCATCATTTTCTTGTGCCAATTGATTCTCAATACAAGTTATTAATACATTATTATTCATATTTGAAATTTGAATAACTTCTAATCGGCTTCTTTCTTCTGGATTTTTTATGCCATTTTGTTCTTTATTATGACTATCTTTTACTTTTTTCAATACACAAGGTGCTATTTTCATTAATATAGGATAAAACGCTATTTTATTAATACCGTCATCACAGAAACTACTTGATAAAGTTATACCTTTTACAACCATAGACATAAACAACTTTCCTAACAATTCAAAAGGTTTACCTAACCAACATAACGGTCTAATACCAAGAATTTTAAAACATAAACCTTTTGATATTTTCAAGAACAAATTTGCAATTTGACAAAGTGGTTCCATTATTAATGCCAAAACGGTATTAATCGTTGCAATTATCCATATTACGATTTTCATCAACACACATATAAATCTATAAGTAAAACTTAATTTTATGCTTAAATTATTATATGGCATTGGATTGTTGTCCCCATAATGATTTATCAATTTAATTCCTGTATGTTTTCTATTTGTTGAATTTTTATTCTTTTGTAACCTAGGAATATAACTTTTTACCGTATATACATTATTCCAGAATAAATCACAATAACTTTCCTCGTTTGTTGCACTACCAAACTCATAATCTGCCTCTTTTGCCTTCATAAATTGCGGATATTCATTATCATAATGTGGGTTATTTGGGACTAAAAAACAGCATCTTTTGTGTGCAGTTGCATCTGTTGGACTTTCTTCCAAAGAAATTCTAAATCTTGCTCTTGTTCTTGTTGGAATACCTTTTGAAGGGTCATCAGTAGGAACTATATTACCGAATTCGTCTGTCATTACATAGTCCAAATTCATCGGTATTTGATAACACCATATGCCATCACCATTGATAAGCCTATTTCCTTTTATTGGAAATTCTTCTACTTTTCCATCAATTGTTTTACGTATCATTTCAATTGAACCTTCGCCTGCCGATAAGTCAGCCATTTTACCAACTTGGTCAGTTCCTGTACAGTTTTTGCCAATAGCATTACTACCTTTATCAGTTATAATACTGCCAATAAAAACACAAGTTGGTTCAAACTTATATTCAATATTAATATCACAACGTGTAATAGCAATATGTTCATCACCATTATTACTATTACCCCAATAAGAATAAACAAAAACACCCTTATCCTGTGAATATAGCTGAACTAATGAATTTAAATTATTAGAACTTTTAAATTTATTTGGACTTTCAAATTGATTTATATTATAACCTTTATAAACCATATCTCTTGGTCTTTGTGATAAAACACCAATATCAGACATATCCAAATCTACATGAATATTCTGTGAGCCTGTAGGCACACCAAATATCATATAATCACCACTCTCGTTTGTTACCGTTGTATATTTATAATATTTTTCAAAAATTTCAATAACATCATTATTATCCAGCACTAAACGTTTATTAGGAAATGTACCAACGTCTTGATGGCAAGCATTATCTAAAAAATCTGGCAACAAGTTATAACGTATATTATCGTAGTTAGTATCTTGAGGACTAACAAAATTATATAAAATACGTTGATTAACAGTAGAATCTTCGTCAATTGGTATAAATACAGATACCTTTGCGTTTGGAATACCAAAATTGTCATTAGCAACCACACGTCCGACAATAACACCATAATCCGAATCATAAAAACTATATTCATTCTTCTGATTCAGTTTAAGTGATAAAATTTCAAACATATCATATGTCTGAACTAAAGGTAAATCAACTTTTATTACATCGTTTTCCTTACTTATTTTTGTTCTTATACGATAACTTCTATTATTTTCCATTTATTTTTTTATGCTTACTAATTTTAGATAAATTAAATGATGGTTCTTTACCAATTATAAGACATATAATCAAATATGCAATCATTGGTATGATTATAATAATAACTATACTACCAGCGAAAATTCCAAATAATATTTGTGAAAATATTTTTAATATCTTATACATAAAATTTTCACTATCATCATTATATTCTGGATTATACCCATCACTGTATTTTTCCATTTTATCATATGTTTTTTTACAATTACAGCCCATAATAAAAAAATGCTAATATATCTAAAAATAGTATATTAGCATTAATTTTCCAAGAAACAAATTTATATCACTTATCTTGTTTTAACATTTATAGTTATGTCTTCATCTTTTTTTAATATTTCAAACATTGAATTTGCCTCACCATATAATATCATATCTGAAGCATTTAAATTAATCGTATTATCTTCATAATTTTCTTCATCAAGACAACAATCACTTGTTTCGATTAACTCTTGTGCAATCTTATCATCCGAATATCCGTTTTCTTTACCGACTTTATTAATTACGTTGAATTTTGCAATATTAATAACACCGTCTAATTGAGAAATTGTTTTTTGTAAATCTCCAAGAAATATATCTTCTCCCATTTCATGTTTCTTAATATCCATATAATCATATATGGTATCAATAACCCTCTTTACTACTTCGGCTTTATCATAACTTTTATCAACATATAAAGTCAAATTAAAAGCAAGATTAATTATTTTACCAGAACGCATTTCGATATAATCATTCATCATTTTATATTTGCTTAAATATTCTATTATATTATTAGCAACATATTCTGATAAAACATTAGTTAATTTTCCAAGAGAATTTAAACCTAATGTATAAATAACAACTTTATTATTTTCCTCAATAATTCCTATTCTAAATGGACAACCATATTTGGCAGGTAATTGATTAATCTTTGCTTTATAATCATGTAATGTAACACATCTATTTTGTGCCGAATTATTATATTTAATTAGATATTTAATTTCTTCTTCACTTGGTATATCTTTTCCACCATAAGAAGGTGATGTATTAGTTACCCTAAATGAATTTCTTACTCGATTCTTTTTAGTATTATTTTGTGAATCATTACAATCGCCTGGAATATCATAGTTATTAAATATAATATTTGTCAAAGTTCCTTCAGCAATATTTGAAATCTCGCCACCACCGACTCTATACAATACATATACAGTACTACCAGCATTTGGCAAAATACCCATATAATCATTCGCTTCCATTCGACACATCATATATTGTGTAAAATCTTTTGCCGTTTCTGGTATTTGTCCATATTGGTTTTCAATTCCTGCACCAAAAATAACTTTTATATTCCAATTATTATCATATTCAGTTATAAATTTATTTTTTAAACGTTTCCATTTACCTTTAACACAACGCATTATCGTAGTATATAATTTGTTGCCATTGTCATCAACAATTGGATTTTTATCTTCATCGACCAATTCTTCTAATACGTTTTCCCACTTAGGATTATAATTCCCTTTATCATCTCTTTCAACTTCATACCCATATCTATATTGGTCAATTAAATTATCAACTTCAAAAAATCTTTTTGCCTTATTACCTAATTTATCAGTATAATCTTCTTCATCAATATAAAATTCGGATGTTAATGGGTCAACTGTAAAATTTGTACCATTTTTAACTAAAACACTCTCAACACCTAAAATGTTATTATCTTGTATCTTAATTTCCATAAATGGTTTAACATCTTCACTTGTTATTACTTTCTTATATATCTTACTTTGTCCTGCTTGAACAATCGCAAGTTTTGTTAATCTATAACCAGTAATATTACCATTTGAATCTCTTACAGGTTCTATTTTTCTATCAGACTGACCATCTTGATTAAACTGTTCGGAAAAATTTATATCATTCATCAATTCAAATGTTACAGTTCCACTTGAAAATAATGAACCACGTTTTACAATAGGACAATAATTCGTATCAATTTCTTTCAAATCACCTTCTCGTCCATTAGTATCTTTTAATGGAACAACACAAGACAATTCTATCTCACATAAAGCACTTTTTCTTCCTGTTATCTTTAAACCATTTGTTCTTGCAATAGATAATAACGAATTAAGTTGGGAAGCACTATCTACAGATGTTTCTTGATATACCTTGTCGATATGAAAATTCAAATTATCACCCATATCAGATAATAATTCTATCATCCATTGACCAATAGCAGCATCATTCAATTTACCAAAGACATCTGGATAATATTGTGAAGTAATTCGCATTAAATCCTTTTTATAATCATCATATGTTCTACTTGCATAATTTATTTTATTTTCTGACATGTTCCAAAATTTATTAAAATTTTATTATTATAAATTAGTTATCAATTCATGACTTGTTATTGTTCCATCATCTTCTCTAACAGTATAGTTTAACCGTGCAATAAGTCCTCTACCATTATCGGTTTCATACACCTCAACATCACTTAATTCACAATCAGGAACCCATCTTTTCACATCTTCTTTAAGTTCAAATTTAACATCATCCCAAGTTTGTGCATCATTTGGATTAAAAATAAATTGTATTAAATTAGTTCCAAAATCAGGATTACGTAATCTTTGACCTTTTTGAGTAAAAATCACGTGCATTATCTGACTTTTTACTTTTTCATCCTTTGTTAAGTTAATATCTAACAAAGTATTTAATTCTGATACGATATTAAACGGAAATTTAATTCCATATCTTTGTGTTTTTGCCATTTATATAAAAAAAAGATAATCTTCTTTATAAATATAATATTTCGAAGATTATCTATCAACAATAATTATTTTTTAATTATTCAAAACACTTTCAAACCATCTATTATTCTCATCTTTTTCCCATATAATCTGATTAGTAGAACCTCTAAATGCAATTGATACATCTCGTAAACTTTCTTTATATTCACCATCTACAATAAAATCAACGTATGAAAGTATATCACTTTTATTACTATTCTTTATATCTTCTAAAGAATAACCAGTATAAAGCCATATATCTTTATCTTTAAAAAAAGATTTAATATCAATTACTAATGTCAAAACATCATCAAAACTATCCAATGGGTCTCCACCTGTTAAAGTCAATCCTTTTATATATGGTAATTTTAATATGTTAAATAATTTATCTTTTGTTTCACTTGTAAATTCTTTACCACTACTAAAATTCCAAGTTTCTTTATTATGACAACCTTTACAATGATGTGTACATCCTGATATCCATAACGAACAACGGCATCCAATACCGTTGTTCACATCTGGATATGTTATATTAAAATATTTCATTCGTCAAAACTTTTTATATGTTTAACCCTATCTTTCACTTCAACTTGTTTCCCATAATTAAAGGCTGATGTATAATTACCAGTAAGATAACCCGTTACACGTCTTAACCTACTAATATTATCACTTCCACACATAGGACATTTATCATTTATTTCATCAGTATATCCACATTGTTCACACGTATCATTAGGTACATTAATTGCAAAATATGGAATGTCTTTATCCATTGCATAATTTACGATAGTTTCCAATGCATCAATATTATGTTTAGTCGTGCTTGGTAATTCAACATATGTAATACAACCAGCAGAAGAATATCCTGTCAATTGGCTTTCAATATCAATTTTTTCAAAAGGAGACATATTCACCCATACAGGAACATGTATCGAATTAGTGAAATATGGTTTATCAGAAACGTTTTCAATAATGCCATACATATTTCTAAAATTCTTCATTGCTGTATAACAAAGATTTTCTGCTGGGGTATAATATACACCAAAATTTAATCTGTATTCTTCTTTATATTCAGCACATCTTTTCTTAAATAAAGATTCAATTCTTTTTGCTAACTTCATACCTTCTTCAGTTGTATGGTCTTTTCCGATTAACAACTGCAAAGTTTCAGCAAGACCTAACTGACCCATAGCCAAAGTTCCATGTTTTAATGCAGACCTAATTCCTTCTTCTGGAATATATCCAGCCATTGTATTATTTTCCCACATAAACTTAGCAGATAAAGGTGATTGTTTACAAATCCACTCAAATCTCTCAATCAAAATATCTTTAGCGTCTTCAATCTTTCTACCTAAAAGACGCATAAATGATTCAACATCTCTATTTGCCTCCATTGCAAGCGTTGGTAATATTATCGTTACAGGACATATATTACCTCTACCATCTTTTAATTGACCAAAGCCATTAATATCGTAGCCATTACTTGTACGGCACCCCATTGTACAGAAATAAGTTTTTGGATCATTTCTATCATATCCATCATTACCAGACCAATCGACATTGGCATAGTTTGGATATAATCTTTGTGAAGTTGAAGTTAATGCAAGTCTAAACAAATCATAATTTGGTGTTCCTTTTTCTTTATTGACACCTTTCATCACTTGAAAAATACCACAAGGAAATATACTTGTCTTATGAAATTTACCAACACCATTTAATGAACCATTAAGAAGTGCCTTTATAACCATTCTACCCTCAGTTAAAGTACAAGTTCCATAATTAATAGAAGTAAAAGGTAATTGATTACCACTTCTGCTTTGCAATGTATTTAAATTATGATACATACCCTCTACGGCTTGATTCAATTCCTTTTCCGTTTTAGTTAATGCATAATTATAAACCTTTTCATTATTTTTATATATATCATCATCAATTGACAAGTTTTCTACTTCTTCCTTAGATAAATCTAAGGCACTATCACATATCCATTTTAACCCTTCAGCATAATGTTTATAAAAAGATTTTCTAACGTATGGAACCATTGTCCAATCTAAGTGGCTTGAGGAAACACCTCCAAATTGTTGTAAACTTTGTAATTGGAATAATACGGCTACTAATTGAAACGCAGTATTGATGCTATTAGCAGGACGTACATCCGTTTGTCTTGTATTAAACCCATTCTTTAATAAATCATCAAATGGAAGAGTAAGACAATTATGACATCCAACAGCATAACTATCTAAATCATGTATATAAATTTCATTATTTAAATGATTTTTTCTTGCTTTTCTTGACATACAATAATCCAAAGCATACTCTTTTGTTACTAATCTAGTGGCTTCTCCCATTCTACCACCAAAAGAATGTTCATCTACATTGGCATTTTGATTTTCAATATCATCTGCCATTAACTTTTTAGTAAGACCTTTAATTAATTTATCTTTATGTTCACGTATTATTTTATGTTCATATCTATAAATTATAAATGCCTTTGCTACAATTGGATTAAATTCCATTAAGCAATTTTCAATATCATCCTGTATTTCTTCAACATCAACAATAATATCACTATCAGTATTATATTTGTGTTTCATACATTCGATAACATCTTTAGACATTGATAAATCACACGCTTCAAATGCCATATTTATAGCATTTTCTATTTTATGCCATTGGAATTCCTCATAAGTTTTATCCCTTTTAATTACTTTCATAAATTAATCTTGTATTCTTTATTATTAATGTAAATAATAAATAGTACAAAAAAAGGAAAAAATAATCACATTTTTTGTACTGAAAATAATTTTTACCTATTTTTTCGGTACTCTTGCTTTACTGACTTAGCAATACTTTGTGCCGAATTAGATATACCATTGTCATTATAAAGTGGTTCAGTGTTATCTAAATCAGTCATATCAAACTTACAAGTACCATTATTAAATAGAACATCTTTAAATTGTGTTCTACCGATTTTTGCAGCACGTAACTTACCTATAAACAAACTTAACCTTCCTCTTTCTTTTTGTTCATCCGTTTGAGCTAATTGTATTACGATATGTCCGATTTGGGTCTTCTTAACGGAACCACCAGCGTGTGCTAATGTAACAATTTCTTGACCGATAGAGCCTTTTGTTCCTTGCACAGGAACCCACATTGCAACATCCATTTCTTTACAGATGGTTTCAAGTTTACGCATTGTAACACCTTCTCTTGACCATTCACTATCATTTGAACTGTCTGATTTTTCTGATTTTAAACATTCAAAATAATCAATTATGACCAAATCTGGTTTAAATCCAAATGCAATATACTTTTTAATTATATTTTTTATTTCAGAAGCCGTTACTTCACCAGTACTTAAACGATGTGAAATGATATTTTTCTTGAGCATCTGCTTCAATTCACTATCTTCATTAAGTCTTCTTACGGCTTCTGGCTTTATCGCTGGGTCAGACAAAGTACATGCATCAATATCAAGCATATACCCATAATATTTTCTTCTAATATTAACTTCTTCATCTTCAAAAAAGAAATGTAATACTTTGAATCCTTGAAAATTATTATATTCAGTTAATGTTGTTGCCGCAGAAGCAGCAAAACCTGTTGTAATTGATGTATTATGAGTCACAATAAAATCATCTGTAATATACAAATGTTCATCTGAATCGACCATAATACACTGTGCTTCTTCATCACGAATATATTCTACATTTTCAATATAAATATTATCAATATATTTAGTACGATATTTAACTCTTGATGATTTTCTTTCAAGTCTAAAAGGCTTAACAGTTTCATCATGAAAACTTATACTTATTCTATAAGAAACACCACAATCTATTTTCTTATTCGTCATTTTATCTTTATAAAATGTGTTTTTTTCAGATAAATAAGCATTACCGCCTAACGACCTAACTAAAAACATCACATTTTCAGCCAAAATCTTACTTTTAGTGCTAAATGAAGACAGTCCTGACTTTGATACACATCCGTCACTATCCATTAATCCTTGTAATAATGACATTCTCACTTCAATTGAATTATGTAGATATGTTTCAGGTATCTTTTTATCTTCACTTTTACAACATCCAACAAGTTCTTTTAAATTTTGTCTATCTTCACCATTTAAAGATAATTCCCAAATATTACGTTTTTTATTATAGGTAAAATGTGACTTATCACATATCATATTACTTAATATTTCATAAACCTCTTCATAATCATTATTACCTATTGTTATAGAACTACGACTGTAACACCCATCTCCAATATAATAACCTAACAAATATGGATTAACAATAACTTCTTGCCTTATAAATTCAACTTTTTCATTATTTGGTATTCTGAATACTTTACTTATCTTGCCAGATTTACTTGTTTTATAAAGCCCTTTATCAATTATTTCACGTAGAGTCATAGTTTTAAATGAATAATCAGGATTAAATTCTCTTTTCATATTTTTAACCCCACTACCCTTTACATATGTCTTACGTGTTCTCTGCCAATAAGTATTTACATTCCACAAATGTTCAATATCACATTCACAAGAACGACCATTACTAAATGTAATTTTATATATAGGTCGAATACCTTGTGGAAATACACCTGTAACAGAATATGATTTTCCATCACGTCCTATAACTTTATCTCCTATTTCAATTTCACCCATTGTTTTAAAACCATTTGGAGTCAAAACTTTCGAAGATAATGGTTGTGCCTTTCCAACACCCATTGGTGCAATAATAAGTCCTAATTCCTTTTTACCTAGTCCTCCATATAAAGATTCGTCTAATTCTTGACAGCCAGTGGATATGGTTTGTCTATAATCATCTTTCAAGTCACCTTCGACATTTTCAAAAAGTCTAAAACCCATATCTTGTTTGGTATTAGTTTCAAGAGCTTTTTTAATAATATCTTCTATAATATAATAATCCTTTGCATTACCTTTTTTAATAATATCGGTAGCCTTATTCAAAGCCTTTGTTAAATTCTGTTGTTTAAAAAATTTCTCCGCTTCTTCCTTAATTAAATCAATTGCATCAAATGGCATTTCTCTGATTTTATTAAGCATTGAAACATTTTGATTAACAGCAATAGTATCAGAAACTTTACTACGAATAAGAACATCCAAATCAAGATAAGTAGGAACTACTGAACTTGATGCATATCTGTCCTTCATTAGACCAACTATACGTCTAAGATGTTCGTCAGTAAACATATTTTGGTCTATAATTTCATATAATGAAACAAAAAATTGTTGGTCTTCAATAAAACACTTAACTAATCTTATTTGATAATCTGTACCTAAATAACCAAGAGTTGCATTATTAACTATTTTTGACATAAAAAATATTTTTTTTAATTAAACAAAAAATTAACTATTTAACAAATGGTTCTTGAAGTCTATCTAAGAATCGTTCAAGAACCATTATATCAAAATTTACACATTGATTAAAGATATTTATCAATATAGTTAAGTTGCTTCTGAGAAGGTAAAATTGAATTTAAATAATCTCTTGTCTTCTTCTTGGTGGCATTGCGCCAATCGTTTAACATATCATAGTTAATCTTACTATATGAATATGTCTTTGTTTTACCTTTGGAATCCTTTCCCCAAGTTTCTTTATCGGTATATTCACCATATTCTTCTAAATAAGAAGAACCAAGAGTATTACATATCTTCTTAATAATATGATATGTTAAATCTTCTTTACCAATAGTCATATGACGGATAATTGCTAAACTAAATGGAAGTGTCATAGGGTCTTTATCCCTATAAGCAATATCACTATTTGTTAAATCAACACTATTCCTAACATATTTAGGATAGACATTACCGTCCCATATACGTTCATAAACGACCTTATCATCAACTAAAAAAAGGAATTTGAATACGAATTCTCCATCTTTAGGTCTTTCTTCTACCTGTGTATCCTCTATTTTAGTATAATCGAGATAAGTCTTATTGATAATATCTCCATTTTCACAATGCAAAATTCCATCACAATTATCGTGAAGAATAAATTGTTTTTCTGCCTCTGTGTATTTATCCAAATCATTAACAAAGCCTGTCATTTTAAGAGGACTATGTGTTGTATACCATTCATAGATACGACTTTTTGATACCAAATCGTCTTGTATCATGCCGACTGCCTCATTCATCACATCAGTAAACTCTCGACTATTTAAAGCCTTGTTAGTAAAACCATTTATACGGAAAAATCTCTGGCAAATAATATTTTCATTTATTTGCAAAATAAACTGAAATCTCTCTTTGTATAAAGAATTTTCTAATTTGAATTCTCTTTTATTTTCCTTTTCCATTTAAAATGTACTTTTAAAATTAAACAATATGTGTATTAAATTAACTTTTTCAAAAATACCACAAATTATTGACACTACAAAATTATATTGGTAAATTTTTCTTTTCTTTATCTATTAAATATAAAAATTCGTTAAAAAAATTACTAAATCTTGTTTCATCCTTTAATAAATCAACATCGTTGTTTAGTAATATTTTATATAAATTCTCCAACGTCCTATCATCAGGACATATTGGTGAATACATTATTGATTCTATCATATCAATCGCTTCCTTTGTCATTAAAGGATTTCTTAAATCAATAATTTTTTCGTTTATTTTATAAATGTTTTTTCCTTGTACACCATCAGTAACACAATTAACAATATTTTCAGCCCATTTAAGGGGCTTTTTCTTCTGTTTAAGACGTTCTTCATTAATTGCCTTAGATTTATCTATAACTTCATTTAAAGTTACTTTACGGTCTTTAATTTCGCTAAAATATGTTAATAATGTTTTCTCACCAAAACCTTTAATACCTTTAATATTATCAGACGCATCACCGCAAAGCACTTTTTTTAAAACCACATTTTCATGTGAGTAACCAATGACGTTTCTGTGATTCTTTGATGTTAAAAAATCTTTCATTGATTGTACATACACGATTACATCACTTGAAATTAATTGTGTTAAATCTCTATCATTTGATGCGATTACAATTTTTTCATTGGGTTTTTTATGTGCTACATAATAACCAATAAAATCGTCTGCTTCTATTTTATCACATAAACATTGTCTAACAAATAATTCTTCTAAACAATCAATAATAATATCTCTTTGCCAATAAAATATATCTTTCTGTTTCTTTTTTTGGGCTAATTTTATAGGGTCTTCTTTTTTAAAGAAGAACTTTTTCATATTATTAATTTTTGAATTAACTTCTTTCATATAATCAGAAAGTCCTTCTTCTTCAAAATTCTTATCTCGATTACGTTTATAATCAACATTCAAATCATGACGTAACTGACCAGAATTTTCTCCATCCCAAAAAACATAAACATATCTAAAATTTCCTTTTTTTAATAATAGTTTTAATTGTAAAAAGAATTGAAAAATACCACCTATTTGTTTACCACTACTTGATAATGTTTTATCTGCCAAAGATGATAATTCCAATATGTTAGAGCCATCAACTAATAAAGTATTAAATGTTTTTTGTGTTAATTCAGGATTTTTTTTCTGTATTGTTTTTGGTATCGGTTGACTCATAATTTTTTCCGTCTAATGTTTTTGTACTTATACAAGTATCACATTTGTCTTTTAAAAAAATGAGAAACTGTCCATCTGATAATACATAAACATCTTTCGTATTATCATACAATGATACATTTTCAGCATTTTTAAATTCATTAATATCTTTAAAAATTCTTACTTTTTGATAAGCATTTCCCTTTGATAAAGTTGCATCAATACCAGACATTTTAACAAATGTATCAAACGGTATTTTTGAACATTTATCTTCATTTAAATTGTATTCGGCTTCTTTAATTAAATTAACTTTCATAACACTCGTTTTTATTATTTTGAACCTTAAAAAATTAAACTTAATAAAAACTAAAATAACCATCGAGGATTTTACCATAGCAACATAGAAAATGCCTTTAACTGTTTTATTTTCGTGAGCAGGTCATCTCACGCTTAATGACTATTCTATATAGTTTTCAACTAAGTTATTTCAAATATACGTTTTATCAAAAGAAAAACCAAATAAAAAAGGACAAAAATTATAAAAACTTTTGTCCTTAAAAATTTATTCAATAACTGTTTCCTCTTCCTCCTCAATAAACTCAATATCTTCAACGGTTACTTCATCACTACCATTATCGGTTAATCGTTTATTTAATTCTTTCAAAATAGATGAAACGTGTTCTTTCTTATATTTATCCAAATCATTAATTGATATGAAACCTAAATCACAAGCAATTAATTTTCCTTCATAACATACATTATGCGGTGCATCAAGGTGATTCTTCTGTACCTTAATTTTTGTTTCAATACCATAACTATAATTAACACCTTTTGAAGTCGCTGTTAATCGTTTTGTTCCAGAAGTTAATTGTCCACCCATAATAATCTCAAGACGTGTGCTATAACGCATAGATTTACCACATTTAGGTGTCATTATCGCAGGTCCCATTGGGTTTGTCATTGGGTCAAGCCAAACTTTATTAACATACAAGAAAGTATTATTATACTTAGAAGTTAATTTTTTAGACGAAGGTATTCTATCATTAACAATTAAGTTAAATGCCGCACTAACAGCAGCAGCACTCCACATAGGGTTTCCTATTTTACCTGCATTAAATTCTTTAAAAGAACCAATACTACCGATACTATCCCATACGAACAAAAATCCTTGTTCAATCTCGCCATTATCTTGTGCATCAAGCAACTCGTTTATACATGCTGCAACATCTTCGATTACGGCAGTCTTACGTTTTGTTTTTGTTTTTGTACCTTTTGCATAATCCATATCACCAAAACGTTCACACAAAATTCTATTGTTATAATAGATAAAATCACCATCCCATTGTACAATTTGATTTTCTGTATGAACAGTAAATTCACCAGTTTCTGGGTCTACTTCCTCTACTTCAACATCACCATAAATAGGTTCTGCTTTAAATCCCATATTCATCGCATATTGAAATGAGAATGAGTTCTCTGTATCAATAATAACAGGTATCAAACCTTGTCGCTGTGCTGAAGATATTGCATGATTAATAAGTGTTGATTTACCTACATTCGAATGACCTAAAACTGAAATCACGGTATTTTCTGGTAAACCAGGAAGTCCTGTACACTCACAATATGCCTTTGGCATTAAAATCCACGATTGTGGCTTACTTGCATTACTTACAGTTACATCATTGCTATCTACTTTATTTAGACCAGCCTTTTCTTTCCAAGAACCTAAACCTTTTTTTTGTATTCCTGCACCTTTTTTTATTGCTTGTTTCATATTACTTCAACTTTAATTTATTTTTTACTGCTTCTTTATAACACTTTCTACATAATGGTATGTATTCATCATTACCACCAATTAATATTTGTTCTCCATCTGTTATTATTTCACCGTATCTATCAACTCTTGCATTAATAATTGCTTTTCTACCACAAGAACAAGAAATTTTTATTTCTTCAATATCATCTGATAATTCCATTAAACGTTTAGAGCCTTCAAATAACTTTGTGCTAAAATCAGTTCTAAGTCCATAACACATAACATTAATATCTAAATAATCTACCACATCAGATAATTCGTCAATCTGTTTTTTAGTCAAAAATTGACTTTCATCAACCAAAATCCATTTAGGTGGATTTATCATTTGCATATCAGACTTAACTACACACTCCTTAATAATATCGAATACATTATCATCTTCTTCGATTGCAATGCATTCACGTTTAATCCCTACTCTTGATGCTATTATATCAACCCCATCTCTATTATCAATATAGGGTTTCATACAGATAAATGGTATTCCTCTTTCTTCGAATGAATGGGCTTTCATTAATAATAATGAAGATTTACTTGCATTCATCGGAGATTGAATAAAATATAACTTTGCCATAAAATAATTTTAAATTTTTATTTTAAAATTCGACCCCCCACAATTAGGGGTCGAAAATTTTTACTTAAAAAGGTAATTCATCTTCTTCATCAGAAGAATTTACTGCCGTATTTACAACAGTTACAACCTCATTAGGAGTTGTTGTTGTAACGACCTGTTGTTCCAATATATTTTGGCTTTCTTGTTTTATAGTATCAAGGCTATTTTCTTTTTTACCTTTTTCTTGTCCTACCCAATTTCCGCTTTCATCTTTAGATGGTATTTTATCATCTGCAATGATACTTAGATATTCAGGCGATTTTACGGCATATACATCATACCATTTTTTACTATCTGTAACCCATTTTCTTACCTGTTCTGGATCATTAGATAAAGGTTTTTCTTTTGTTTCAGCATCAACATTAATTGACGGTGGAAGTTCATTACCTTCTTTATCGTACTGTCTTTTTATTGTTAAAACAATATCAAGACCATTGTTTAAATCAAAAATATTATAATCATCTTTCCCTTCATTTTCAAGATGTTCGGCTCGTCTATTTTCAAATAAAGTCATTAACTTATCTAAAATACCATCACCTTTATAATTTTTATTAAACTTCCAAAACTTCGGACCATCAGCCTCATTATTTCTATCAATTACTCGTATAATATACGTTGTCTTTGTTTGAAGCATCTTTGCCCTATCATACAATGTTTGTGCTTCTGCAATTTTACCCTCATTTTTTAGTGCCTTTGCTGTTTTAAATAATTCAAACATTTTTGAACATAAAGGACAAGGTTTTGACTTATCATAAGTTGGCAATGAAGTATTGTTTATACAAACAAAATTCTTAAAACCGCTTTCAGAAATCTTACTATCAACCTTTAACGAGTGAGTTTTAATCTCAACAAATAAACCGTGTTCAGTTTCACTTACGGGTAAAATTCGTATTTTTACTTTCTTGTTATCAATTCCTTTTTGTAATCTTGTATTTAAATAATTCTTTTCATCAAAATTTGAATTGTTATTCTTTACTACTACATCATTCTTTGTACTTGCAATTTGTTTTTCTACCGCATCAATTGTTACATTAAAATCATTCATTTCTTTTTCTTCACTTTTTAAAATCTTTATTCTTAATAAATTAAATCTAAAATTATATAATATAATACAAATATACCATTTATCTAATATAAAACAAAATAAGTAGGAAAGATTTTTTAACATATAATCATTCCTACTTACAATATATATCTTTATTTTTAAAAATCCACAAAATCATTTAAACCAAACGATTTAGATATACTATTCATATTAATATTTTTCGTATCATCTCTTGTAATGTCAAATTTCTTTTGTTCATCACTTGTAGATACATCATTATCATACATCACATTATAATGTGGATTTGTTTCTTTTTTAGCCTCCCAATAATCTTTCGGTGTTTCTGAATATGGATAAGATGCTTGTGACCTAATATTTAATTTTTCTTGTTCAGAAGGATTTCGTTTCTCAAATTCATTCCGTAAATCATCTATCTTTTTATCACTTGCTTCCAATGCTGTTTCAAATTTACCTAATAAGGATAACATTCTTGTTAATTTATCATCAACACCATCTATTTTTACCTCGGTAGTTTCTTGTGATTGAGTTAGGTCATCGACATCAATTACCGTATCACCTTCTTGTTCTTCAGTAGTATCATTTTCAACACCTTCTCCACCAAAATCTGTTTCCATATCACTATTTTCATCAGGCATTTCCATGTTATTTGCTAATTGTTCATCACTATCCTGATTATTTGGCATATCATTACCATTTTGTTCTTGTGAAACATTGTTATTTGGTACATTATTATCTCCTTGTGGAATATTTGGTGGCATTTGTTGATTATCAGCGTTAGAATCCATCATACCCTGTTCATCTTCTTCACCATCTTCTGAAATAATTGGAGATGTAATGAATGTATATTCATTTATTTGTTGAAAACGTTTTAAAGCACCTTGAAGTCCGTATTGTTCCAACAATTTTTTATCCATATAAATTTAATCGTTTAAAAGCATTTTATTATCCTCAGTAATAAGAATTGCACTTTCTTCCGTTCTTTCATAAAGTCCTTTATCTTTCTTTTCGACCTTAACTTTACGTTTAGACATTTTTGATGCGTCTAATACGTCATTTATTTTATCGGTTTTTTCACTCATAATCTTATTATCTATAATTTCTTCATTATTTATTTCTCTCTTTTCAACTTTATGTGGAATATTACTATTACAAGTTGGTCTTACATACTTTCTTATAATCTTTTTACCAATAAATCTTTGCATAATATCATCTATTTCATATTATATATAAATATAAATAGTTTATTATTCAAAATATTCATATAATGCTAATAAGTTATGTACGTCAGTTTGTATGTTTTTTTTAACGACAGTAGGAATGATATTGAAATCAATTATTTCTTTATTTGACGAAATACTAAATATCTTTTCACATAAACTTTTAGTATCAACACCACAAAATCTGCAAGTAGATAATGATAACCCTAATACAACATTATTTTCTTTATCATAAATGAATAAAAACTTATTAAAATCATTATAAATGACTTTTTTATTATCGGACAATATAAAATCCCACAACTTTTTTTTATCATTTTTATCCATTGTAATGATGTCACACAATTGATATTTAACTTTTTCTATTATTTTCTTAATTATTATATCATTAAAATTTTTTATATCATTGTCGTAATCAACACGTTTTTCAGTTTTTAAAAATGTCCACCATATATTCTGTTCAGGATAACTTTTCTTAAGAATATCAAAATCTCTAATAAACTTCTTTGCGTTTTCATAACCAATAATAAAAGTAGGAAGAGAGATATCTATCTCTTCCATACTTTTACATTTATTATAATTAAAATCGAAATCAATCTTATTTGATTTAGTTATTATATTGGCAATAATCTTCTTCATTTTAATGTTTTTTTTTTTAAATCAAACATTCATATTTATCGTTTTCAAATATACTATTTCTATTTTACACTAACAAATTATACTTTATAAAGTTGTCATAATACTTCTGATTTCACTTTCGCTTACTTTTGAAGAAGTTTCTGAATTAGATTTTAACATACCATATGAAATAGAAGACCAACGTCTTCTCCATCCAGGTTTAAAATCACCACCATCTTTCAATGAAGCACCCCAAGGTTCTAATACATAATTTCCACACATTTTTTTAATCGAGTTAAAAAGTGTCTTACCATTAGAGTTATTCATCTGATTAATTTGTTGGTCAGTAATTGTAGCATATCCCCATTTACCCTTTTCGAATGATTCGCCTTTCAATGCTCTAATAACAAAAGATGGATTTCCTGTCCAATATACAATATACATTGTAATTATAGCGACATAAGGGTCTTTAATTTTATCTATTTTATATTTTTTCCAAAATTTATTCCAAGCATATTCCCTTTGATAATTTACATCTGTATTATTACTTCCAACGATACCATTTGTCGCACCTTCCCAAGAACGAGACCATTCAAACCATTTATTAAATGCTTCACTTGTATTTGATATTTTAGACGGAACATAAAGATTATTTAAATCATTAGTAGTTAATAACGTATAGGTAAACTTATTATTACATTTTTTCTTATACTTCTTACAATATGTCATAAATGTATTAAAATCTGCTGCATTTTTAAATACTTGACAACCTGCACTCATACCATTTACAACTTCAGCCACTTGCATATTACCTGGTTTATGTATGTTTATACCAAATGAACCGACATCAATAGGTGCTGTATCATAATCTAAACGGTCATCACGATTATTATCTCTATAAACTTTAACATTTCCGTGAGTTTGACATAATGCTTCATATTGTCCTCTATGTAACCTAATAGCATATACATCAACATATTGTCCAGGTACCAAAATAGCAGCACCTTTAGAATTTGATGGTTGTTTTAATTGACTTAAACCTGGATCTGTTGTTGCATCCCATATGTATTTAATTTCTTTACCATTCTCTTTTAATATACAAACTATGCTATCGTTAAAAGTATTGCTTTGAATTTTTCCATTATATAGATTTCTAACACCAATAATATTAATATGATTTTCATCTTCATAATATTTATAACCCTTACTCTTAAAAAGTTGCTTAAAATTAGTATTATTAATACTATCTACTAATGAAGCGTTACTACTTTCACCACTAAAATCACCACTATAAGGATTTTCACCACTTACATAGGCTTCTTTAATCCAACTCCAATACGATGATAAAATAGGTACAGGTGTTTTACTCATTTTCATACCTTTAAATCTTGTAACCATATTTCCTGGTGTCATTGTATGTGTTACATTAAAAATCATATAAGCACCTCTCCACATTGGAATATTTAGTAATTGAAAATACATTAAAGGTTGAATTTGAGCATTACCCATCATTTCAACGTCAATTTGATATGAATAATTACTGAATATATTATATACATCTTGCCCATAGAAACAAACCTTTCTATCATTACCTTTCGCTAGTTCTGCTACGTGATATAATGTCTTAATAGACTGTTCTGTTTCCATTGGATTATCCATACTAATATTAAAATTTTTGAATAAATGGTTGTTCTGTTTAGCAAATGCTACACCAAATGCAGGAACGTTATAACCATATTTGGTTACTTTTTCTCTATTAGTTAATTGATTTCCATTAGCAGCATCTTCCTTTTTATTTTCCACTTTAAAAAAGTCAGGTACACTATCGGTAGAATAAATATCAAATCCGTCAAATCTATGTGAAAAACTATCTGGCATTTTACTTGCTGGTGGATATGTGTATATTACGACAAAGTGATTATCTAATCTAGGTTTCCCCATTTTATTATATGGCATAGGTCTAAACATATTCTTCATATTCTCAACCGCTTCCGAATTATCTTCTTCAACACCTAAACCTAAATCAACATAATCTGGCAAACCAACAAATAAACATCTATGTTCAGCTACGATATCCCCAATAAATGAAAAAATACTACTTTTTTCTGAACGTCCTTCATAACTTTTTAACAAACTATCAAGATTTACTTTTAGTTTACGTCCAATATCATTATAATATGAATCAATAAACACAAAATTATCTTCAAAAAAATGACTTACATCAAAATGATGTTCACTCATATCATTATCTACATTACCAGATAAAGGCAATAACCATTTTTCCCATATATTTTTACAATACAAGTATATTGATAACAATAGATTTGTATCTAAATCCATATTTTCGGT
Source organism: uncultured Mycoplasmatota bacterium (assembly GCA_949527715.1). Taxonomy (GTDB): domain Bacteria; phylum Bacillota_I; class Bacilli_A; order Mycoplasmatales; family Mycoplasmoidaceae; genus Malacoplasma_A. The sequence continues at coordinate 52,714 of CATEWF010000002.1, forward strand.
TAAATCTGTAGAATGATAATAGTCATCACTACCTCGTGAATTTTTTATTTCTTTTAATTTGTTTACAAAATTATTTATGTATGTTCTATATAAATTTGAAGGTATTCTTATTGTACCATTTTTCCTTTTACCAACCGAACTATTTGTCATAATGACAACTTTACCAAAATAGACATCTTTAATCAAGTTTTGTAGTTCTTCTTTGGTTTCATCAAATAACAAATAGTAACCTTTACCACTATTTTTCATTATACATACAAATGCATAATTTTCACCTAAAAACTGTACATTTGCACCACTTAATCTTTTAACATTACCAGTAAGTTTATTACTATTCTGATTATAATTATACATCAACTGATAACCATCAGTTATTTCTTTGTAACCATTATTTCTTAATTTTAATTCACAAGAATAAGTGATTTTTAAAAACTGATTTGCAGCAAAATCTTCGAAATATTTTATTAGTTGAGATTTTACATTACTATCTAATGACCATCCATCTTTATTTGATTTCGCAATATAATCTTTTATCGTAATACAATTATTAGGTAATGAAACTTCATTATCTTCAATAATATACAATCCTTCGATACCACCCATAGTAAGTACATTTTTACCATCTTGACTTATATATTTTTTGTAAGTCGGTCCACCGCTCGGATTTGTATACATTATACCATCATCTTTAACAGTATCATCTTCTAACATTTTTTGTCTCCACAATAAACCACCAATATAAAGCATATTTAATTTATTGTATATTGCGAAAGAACCATGAGTAGTGTTTAAACTAAAATCAAAACCACTTGGACATCTCCTTAATGACTGTAGAAATAAAAATGCTTTTGCATTTCTCTTTTGTTTTTCAGATTTAATTTGATTTTGAGTATAATAAAATGGATGACCGAACAATGAAGCAATTGAAGCACCATCACGATTCCAAACATATATATTTTTTATGAAAAAGTCAGATAAAATTGAATCTTCACCGATTTTTCCATATTCATTTCCTAATTCATATGTTGTTTTATTAGTATCTTCATTACCATCCATAGACTTAAACCATAGTTTACTATCTGCTATTATAGAATTCTTTTGTGGTTGTTCATCTTTTTTGAAATAACTTCTATAAGTTTTGCCAATAAAACTACAAGAAATATTATCAAAACATTTTTTATAGTCTTCAAAAGAAGTTCTCCAATAACGGTCTAAAAATGATTTATATTCATCTGTTACAGTATAATCATTTACCTTAAAATTTCCACTATTTAGTGTCGTATATGTTTTTTCAATCTCAGATATCACACTTGTATCTTCAATAATTCTAAACATATCATAATTTACTTCATTTTTCTTTTCGATATTATAAGCAGTCAACCATTTATTATCAACTCCGTTTTCTTCCTCACCTTTAAAATAAACCACTCCATTTTCTGAGACTGGTTTAATATATTTAAAGTACTCATTATTATTAAAACTAACCAACTTAGATGGTACTAAAGCCTTTTTTAAATTATTTGTAAAATAACAGTATTTAAAATCATTAGAATTTATATTAAAAATATTATGTCTTCCTTCTTTACATTCTTGAGCATCTTTTTGTAATTCAAAAGAATGATAAAATTCATCATTATTGTTTTTTCTATCACAATAATTGTCATATTTTTTATCACATGTGATTATTCCGCTAATAATATCAGTACTATTACCCTTGTTAGTCGGTTCTATCAATTGAACTCTGATATCATCAATATTTCGGCAAGCAAAATAATAGTTATAAGCATCAATTTCAGATAAAGTTTTAACCATATTCTCATCTGTTAAACCATTATCCATAATACCTAATATTTGTGCCAATCTGATACCAATATAACCACATAATGAATCAAATCCATTATCCACTACATTAGCAAACGGAGATTTATCCCCATTAATATCACATGGTAATGACGGAATGAATTTTATAGGTTGGTTATCTTCAGTTTTCTTTTCTTCTTCTGATAAAGAGGTTTTTTGGATAGCATTCTGTAAACTCCATACAACTCTTTCCTCAGTCCATTTGTTACTAATATTACCAACCCATTGATACATATCAGCATATTTTAATTCTTCATCAGTATTGGCATTAGTACCGTTATCACGATTAAAAATTGCAGTCCAAGCAGGTAATTTAAAACTTAAACCATTAATACAACTTTCTGGTAAATCGGTATTTTGTAATGTAACACCTAATGCAGAAGCCGTTCTATCGCTATTTTCAATTTCTTTTGCTGCTTCAAATAGTATATGACAAAATGTTTCCAAATGACACATAATAATTTTAAAAATATTATATATATTTGGGTCAATTTGTATTTTATCCAAAGTACGTACAATAAATTCTCGATTTTGTTGTTTTATCGATTCTTTATATAATTCATTGTTATGTCCTAATTTTTCTTTAACACTATTTTTTAAATTAGATAAATCTACAGCAATATATGTTGTAATTGTTTTTGTAGTTGTTTCTTGTTTGGTTTGTAAAGGTGTTAAATTTATTGTATAACTACCATCTTGTGTAATACAAGGACACTCAATTGTATTATTAATTGAACACTTATTACCAAAAGGCCCAGTACAAAAAGAAGTCAATTTGTAAGGACAATCTTTTCTAAGAATATCATACGCAGGGGTTTTATTAAACCAATTTAAGTTAAGTTCACTTTTATCATTAGACATTAATGGACTACTTAACGAAAAACTATCAATAGAAGATGACTTTTCTGTAAATGGGTGTGGTGGTATTAAACTTTCATCTATTCTATTTAGACTGTTACCATTATTATATTCTTTAATTTTATTTTTTAAATTGTTATAAATTGTCTCACAATCATTTTTTAACGAAGCATTACTACCTACATTAGATGATTTACCATCAAAATCAATTATCAGATTACTTATTTCCTGTAAAAGTTGATTTTCATTCGAAATATTAATACTATTTTCGTTTTGTACACTGTTTTCATTCTGTACTTCATATAAACAATCTCGAATAGCATTGAAAAAATCAAACAATTTAATTGGCGATTTATTACCACTTAATCTCCATTCATCTCTATTTATATGTTCATTCCAATAATTAGAACCAACATAATTGCAATATGGGGCTGCTATTAGATATGATAACGGTATATCGGTTAATAAAGACCATGTATAACCAATAAATGTTACTGTAGCCTCAACATTTCCTGTTTTAGAATTAAAAGAAGCCTTAAAATTAGAACAGGTTAATTGATATGTAACATCTTTTCCATAGAAACCTTTTACTTGAAGTCTAAATTTTGGATATGGTATTGTAAAAAACGAACCAAATATATTATCAGCATTAATTTCACCATTACCAGACTTACTTGAATGAATGGCTTCCTCTCTACCGAATAAAGCACTACCACGAACATCAACAAATTTTATAACAACAGTTGGTGTATAATAACTTTCAAAAGAAATATTAATACTTTCTACACCAAGTCCTTCTATTTGTTCTTGTTTCTTATAACCATCAGCAGAAATTTCCGTATAATATGTTGATAGATATCTATTTCCATTTACATCATATAAATTATTTGTATCGGAAACACTTCCATTTAAAACATTATAATGCCCATCTTTATTTAATCTATCTGTCCAACATAAACCCATTTCATTTCTAAGTTTGTTATCGAAACGGGAATACTTTTCAATTATTAAATTAAAAGCAATACATAAATCTTCATATGGCGGTGTTATTGGCACGTCCTTTTCATCACCACCATATCCATATATATCATTTGGGTCAACATAAACAATTCTACTAAATTTTTCTACGTTTTCTTCTGCCATATATAAAAAAT
>CATEWF010000003.1 GCA_949527715.1 uncultured Mycoplasmatota bacterium
AAAATATTAATATATATTAATAATCTTTATAATTAAAAAGTATGTGAAACTTGTTGAAGAACGTCTTTCGTTCTCTAGCTAAGAACAAAATTGCTATTATTGGTTTAACATTTCTTATATTTTTGTCTGTTGGAATGTTTACCGTACTCCAAAGTACTACAACAAATATCAATAATACATATGATAAAGTTTCCACTCAAGGAAACCAACATGATTTTACTGTGTCAGAAAAATATGATATTGGTAATATCAAGTTTTCTCCAGGTAGCAAAATAGAAGGAGAAGGTGTTGGATATTCTAAAGAGGGAGATGAAGTTTATTGACCAAATCAACAAGAATTATCTACATCCATATACCTTAAAACATATTATTTAAAACTCGATGCTTCATTAGATGGAGATAGCGCTATAGATAAGTTTTATAAACAATATCATAATAATCCTGATTATCAGGAATATTTTTATAGAACAATTAAAGTTACAAATTCCAATAAACTAACATACATGGAAAACGCCCAACCAGGTAATAAATCTACATTTTCATCTGCTGATATCCATCAACAATTATCTGATGCTAAGCATTCTGGTGCCGATAGCGATATTGCAAAAATCAATGCTGCTCTTTCAGAATGATCTACTGATTTAAATAATTATTTATCAGAATACAATAGCCCTCTTAATGATTATTTATCTAATGATTTAAAAAATCAAGTTTATTTTAGAAATTTCAGATCATTGAAAATAAACAATTCAACTGATACCGTTTATTATGATATGGTTGAGTCGTGCCCTGAAGATGATTTACATCCTTATGATTCAATTGTTGACCGTGAAATCATATTTAATACAAATCAATTTAACAATATTGGATGAAACAACTTTTCTGTCAATGATTGAAAACCTTCTGCAATGATTTCATCAAATGATGAAGTTAAAAAAGTTTTATCTCACGAATGTCCTACATGAGATATTTTAAAAATTGATGAAGTTGAACAACTATATGTAAGAAAGTTCTTTGATATCTTAAATAAAGGAAAACTTAATAACAGTGATCCTTCAAAGGATTTTAAATCAAGAGTTTCTAAAATTGATGAATCATTAAAAAAATCTGAAGAACAATTCCCAATAGATGATGATTTTAAAAAACAATATGAAGATTTCAATAGTTTTTTCAAACTAACTGATGTTAATGATAAAAAATATGAATATGTGCTTTCATATGACAAAGTAGAAGCAGGGCAAACAATTCCTTTTACTTGAATGATTGAAAATTGAACTTCAAACTTTGCTATTTTTGCTCCACAATATTTAGAAAAACACCAATATAAACCATTGGACATATCTAAACTTTTGCAAAAAGATGAAGATTATCAAAAATGGATACAAGATCACAGTGACATACTTACAGAAAGAACAAGATTTATTTCGTGAATGAATTCTTTGTCAGAGGAACAAATTGAACAAAAAATTAGTTTATGACAAGAAACTTATAAACAAAACGTGATTAAAGTTGGTGGTGGTACACCTTTCTTTATTTTAGCTGCTGGTATAACTGGAGATTATGTTTATCCAGTTGTTTCCATTGAAAAGCCTATTCCTAACCCAGACAAGGAATGTATTTGTTTTGGAAATAATTGCGCTTATGAAAGAGTGCAAATTGCCTTCCAAGGAAATCAAACAGAAAAATATGTGGTAGGAAAATTCTACAACAAAAAAAATTCTGAAAAAATTCTTGCTCAAATAAATGAAAAATGTAACGATATAATGAATTGACCAGAAAACGTGCAAGCTGCATATATGGCAAATGACTTATCTTGCACATTAAATGCTTCTGCATTTAGAATTTCATATATCCCTCAACTTGTTGAAAAAGTAAATTTGATTTCTTACTTGTTAACTCTTTTCATATTAGTTGTAGGATTAATCATTTCCGGAATCATAGTTAGAAGATATGTGTCAAGCAATAGATCTACTATTGGTATCATGCAGGCTAATGGTATTAAAAAATGAAGTATTGCAATTTCGTTAACACCATTTGCTTTTATCCCTTCATTGCTTGGTGGAATAGCAGGTTATTTGCTAGGCACATTCTTACAATCAGCGGCTATAGGATTGTTTTCTTCGTATTGGACATTACCAACAAACTTACTTGCTTTTTCATGACCAGCATTACTACTATCTGTTTGCCTACCATTTTTAGTTTTTGTTTTAGTATCTGTATTTTCTACATATATCGTGTTGCGAGAGAAGACAACAGATTTAATGAAATCTGGAAGTGAATTTAAATCCAACTGATTATCAAGAGTTATTAAAAAACCATTTAAAAAATTTACAGTTTTAACTAAATTTAGAATATCTATTGCATTTAACTCATTATGAAAATTAACAATTTTATCGATAATGAGTTCCCTTGCAATGTCAAGTTTAGTGTTCGGTATGACAATGAACGGTAAGTTTGATACGGCAATTACTAAAACATCTGATACTAGAGATTATTCATACGCTATTGATTTATACTCTCCAACAACTCAAGGTGGTCAATACATTCCGATTTCTGCAGATGGATTTGGTCAAACTGGTTTTCAAAAATCCGCACACAATGTTGGACATAATTTTTTACCTTCATTATTTTCAAGCAAAAAAGAAAATTGAACTTGGGACAATAGCTGAAATGGTATTTCTTCATCTGAAGAACAAACAAAGTTATTTTACAAACAATATTATGATGTTTCTTTTGAACTAATTAATCTAGCTCATATACAAAGCAATGATTGGATGTATAAATCTTTGTCTTTTGATGATTCTATAAACTCTGTATCTCATCAAAATATGTTTATCCCGTTTTTGAGTGATTCTATAGGTCAAAAAACAGATTTACAATATTTAAAAAATAGAGTATCTTCCGAAATGACAATGAACTACTTAATCGGTATTTCATCATTTGGTTTAACTTCCAATCCTTGGGACATCGCTTCTTCTTTAATGCCAGAAAACTCAAGAAATATTTGCAACCAAAAATATCAGAAAATTATAAACGAAATAGGATACAACATTTATCATTCGGAAGATACAATTAATTGAAATACACAAGAAAATAAGAGTTTTTTTACTCAAATTTCTGATGAAAGTTATGAAATAAATCAATCTAATGTCGTAGATTTTACCGGACTTGGTTTAAATCATGATTTTGTATCATTAATGGTTAGAGCTTATTCGGAAAAAGACTCAAACGGTTTGTTATTAATACCTTCATCAGGTGAAGATTTTGCAATAACTTATAACTCTATTCCGTTATCCGAATTAGAAGAAACATATACATACTTAACTGTTGATGGAGTTAGAAATTCAGGTAATTCTTCATTGCCTAAAAATCAAAAAATAATTGGTATTGATAACAATACTTCTTGTATTAAGTTGATTAATGATAATGGTACAAATTATATAAATTCTTTAAAGTATGAAGGCACACCAGGAATTAATACAATTTTCCCAATGGTTGTAAATGAATTAGTGGCAAAAAAATATAATGTCCATTCTGGTTCATACATGACTTTTAATGTTTTAAATAAAGCTGATAGATATATCCAACAAATACAAGGCAACTCTAAACAAAACGAAGTAACATTCAAAATTGTTGGTGTAATGAAATCTCGTGAAAACGAGGAATATTACATTGATCAGCAAGTAGCTAATTACATATTAGGTTTAAAATCTACTCTTGCAAATGTTGATGATTTAGATGAAAGTTATATAAACTATAATGATGCCATTCGCTCTACAATGACAATTGATGATGGTTCAAGATCAAAAGCCTCATTAAATGACATAAGAGCTTTGAAAACAAATACCGGAGACGACTATAACATTGTCCCTTATGGTTTTAATGGATATTTCACAAAAGACCCAAATGGAAGTAAAGCACTAACTCAAGGATATTCTTTCTATTGTCCATATGGTTTATATTTACCATCTTCTGATTTAAAATCTAACAGTTCATCTGATGTACTAAAATATGGTGCTAATTTTGAATTAGCCAATAAAATAACAGGTCTAGAAAATACTGAATTAGGAAAAAAAATTACTAACGCATACAATTTGTGAGACCAAAACAGAACAAATGAAGGATTTGCAGAATGAAAACAATTTATAGACCTAAACATTGATGATTTCATTGATGCAGTTAGTCGTATTTGAGGCAATACTACTTATATTTCGTTGGTTACAAATGCGGTTGATAAAAATTCAAATGATATGGTTTATAAAACAATGTCTAATACTATTTCTAATATAGAAATAGTGGTATTGGTAATTATTGCATTCATGGTTTTCTTTATTGTTTTATTAATGTCATCAATCATTATTGCTGATTCAAAAAAACTAGCAGCAATACTAAGCTCATTAGGATATACAGATATGGAAAATGCTTTATCTTTTATGTCCATATATATACCAGTAATCATTTTGGGTTTATTGATTGCTATACCTTTAACAATGGGGTTCACCGCAATGTTCCAACTGGCAATAATGAAAGGTATTGGATTATTAGTGGATGCAACCACTAAATGATATTTCTATTTAATAGGGGCTGGAGTAGTTGTATTTGAGTTGGTATGCTCAATAGTATCAAGTTGGATTTCGCTGAGACGAGGTTCATTAACACAAATGATTAAATAAGGAGACAACATGAAAAAAAATAATGCAAATAAAAAAATTAATTTATATAAAAGTAAAAATGACCACTATTCAAAGTGCATTAATTTAATTGATAAAAAAATTGCTGTAGCTAAATCAATTATTGAAAAATCATCTGGTGTAAACAAAAGAACATACAAGCAAAAACGTAAGAATCTTAAAATTTTAAATAGGTTGTTAATTACTAAAAATAAATTAGAAGGAAAAAAAACTAAATACAACTACTTGTATGAGTGATCAAAGTCTCTAGTAAAACACAAAGTAAGTAAACCAAACGATTTAGTTTATCATGACTATATTGAATATATTGAATCAAATCAAAAGCATTCACAAATACCATATAACTTCCATAAAATTTTTTATTTAAATAGGTGAACAAAAAAACTTAATAAAGTTCTATTAAAAGTCTCATATTTAAAGTTTATTTTAGAAACAAAAAAACTTAATAAAGCAAAGAAATTATATTTTACTAAAAGAATAGAGTTTCTTGAAGATAATGCACTATCATTTGAAAGCTATATCAATGATACTAAATTAAATTTTTATTCAAAATTTCATTCAAAACAAGTCTCAAGATTAGAAAAACTTCCTAAATCTCACGGTGCTAAAAAGATTAAATCAAAATATGTAATTGATTTAAAAAATGCAGTCAAATATTATAACAACGGAATATTAGCTACAAAAGTATTAAAGGGTGTCAATTTACAAATTCCATATGGTGAATTTGTTGTTATTCTTGGTCCGTCTGGTTCTGGTAAAACTACGTTATTAAATGTAATTTCTGGAATGGATACTGCAACTTATGGTACTACTGTGGTATGCAACAATAATCTTATTAATTTAAAGAGTCCAGAATTAACTGATTTTAGAAGAAAAAACATTGGATATGTATTTCAGCAATATGGTTTACTTCCTAATTTAACTATTAGAGAAAATGTAGAAGTTGGATCTAACCTTCAAACAAACAAAGATAAAAGAATTAATATAGACGAATTACTAAAAAATATTGGTATATATGAGCATAGAAACAAATTCCCTCATGAACTTTCTGGTGGTCAACAACAACGTGTTTCAATTGCTCGTAGTGTGGCAAAAAACCCAGATATTATTTTTGGTGATGAACCAACAGGTGCAATTGACGAAGAAATGTCAAAACAAATAATGCAATTGTTTTTAGATGTTAATAAGAAATATAAAACCACAATTATTATTGTTACACACAATCCAATATTTGCTGATTTAGCAACAATGGTCATAAAAGTGAAAGACGGAAATATTGCTGAAATTGTAAAAAATAAAAAACCTAAAAGAGTCGATCAATTAAATTGAACTAAATAAAATGAAAAAAGCTTTAATCATTACCGTAAGTCCAAACCATACATATGGTGGAACTGAAATATATGCAGGAAAACTTGTTAATATTCTTAAATCAGAAGGTTGAGATATAACAGAATTTTCATATGATATTAGAAATGAGAAAAGCAAAATTAAATCTTCTCATAAAATAATTTATCCAAAAAATAAATACATGCATAAGTCTTTGTTTTTAACATGGATAAATTTTATAAAAATAAAACATGAATTAAATAAATTTAAAAAAAATAATAAATTTGACTTAATTATTAATGACACAATTCAAGGTTTTTGATGGGAATATGTTCCCGATAATGAAATTTTAATTCAGCACAATGACATTGATTTTTATAATTTTAAATTCGTTTGTCAAAACAAATTTATTGCTTGGTTAATAAGTTTTTTAGTAAAAATTTTTAGTGGTTATAAAGATCAGATTAAAACGCATAAAAGGATTGTTTTTTATGACGAAACAAATAAAGAATATGCATCAAAATTTTATAAAAAAGATTTTCATGAATCTTGATGTATTAATCTTTCAAGATTTACAAAAGATCAAATACAAAAAGTAAAATATGCAACTAGAAACAAAATAGTTTATGTTGGCAGACTGGATAAGTGCCAAAAAAATATTAATTTCCTTATTAAACTTTCTAAATATTTAGATCATCAAATTTGTGTTTATGGAAAGGGAAACTTAGAGAGAAAAATTAGAAAACAGAAAAACATGAAATATTGTGGGGTAGTAGATAATAAGGAAGTGCAAAACATTTTCTCTCAATATCTTTCATCAATATTGGTTTCTAACTTTGAGGGTGCTTCATTTAGTTCGATTGAATCACTTTCCTCTTCAACTCAATGTATTTTGAGAGACACTTTTTTGTGTGCCAAAACATTAACAGAGAATAATACAGGGTTGCTGCTTGACAAAAATATTTCTCCAAAAAAATGCGCAAAAAAGATCAATTCTTATTTATCAAATTGTAACATAAAAGAGCAATGTAATAAAGCTAAAAAATTAGCTATTAAATACTATACAGATGATCAATTTGAAAAAAAATGAAGACAATTAATTAGACAATTCTAATTGTTTAATTCTTTTAAATTGTTTTCTATATGTAATTCTGAAAAATAAAGACAACATTCTTTTTCAGACAGAATTATTAATTTTTAAATTGACTAAATTTAAATCCTCTATACCATATTTCTTTACTATTAAATATAAAAATTCCATTTTAGTTTTTGCATATATCATTTTTGATTCCTTTCCTTCTGGAATATTAAAAAACAATATAAATCCCATGGGCGCATATAACGAAGAAGCAACAATTTCTCTGTTTTTCTTATTCTCTAATAATTTATTTTGCTTAAATACATTTAATAAATAATTAATTTGAGCTAATATGTCGTTTACTTGCTCAAAATTATTTCCTTCAAGTTTAGAAGCAGAATTCTTTCTTCTAAAATAGAAATAAATTATTTTGTGAATAGTCAAAAATCTTTTTGCTTTAAAAAAGATAAATGGCATTAAACCTAAATCTTCAAATTTTTTTGCTCCTCTTTCATTAAAAGAAACTTTTAATGAATTTCAAAAAAATCTATTAATGAAGCAACCCCAGCAAAGCAAAATATTCTTTTTAATATATTCGAAATTTGTTGTGTGTTTTCTAAAAGAAGATGTCGGGAAAAACTTAATTTTAAAAGCTGGAAACTTTTCAAAAACTGTTCTTGCCTTACCAACTACTAAATCGTAATCTTTACCTTTTGTATATTTTAAAAGATATTGACATGCTTTCTTATTCATCCAATCATCCGAATCAAGAAAAAAGAAATATTCACCATGAGATACACTAATTAAAAAATTCCTATTGAATGCGATTCCTTTGTTTGTTGAGTTCTTATATATTGATATTCTTTTGTCTTTTTTTTGAAATCTTTTCATTATTTTAAAAGTATTATCTGAACTATTGTCATCAACACATATGATTTCAATATTTTTATAAGTTTGTGAAATAACACTCTTTAAGCATCTTTCAATATACTTACCAGAGTTATATGCACAAATTAATATCGAAACTTTTGGAATCATATTATTTATCAAGAAATAATAATTCTTTTCAAAGAATATTACTATATTTTATATCAATAGTCAGAATATGATGACCATTATTTAACAATAATACTTTATTCAAATCAGATTGCTTTGGAATAATTTTTTCTAATATTTTTTTGTTTTTAGAATAATAAAATTCCTTCTTTGTGTCTATTAATAAAATAGATGGCCTTAAATTTTTATTAAAGTGATTAATTAATGCTCTTCTTGCTTTTACCATAGAAAATCATGCAGCAAGGTTCACTTTTGTATCTTGCATTTTGGTACTAGAATACATTTTTCAAACTCGAATAAATATTTGATTGTCAGTTAATTGGTTAATCCCTTTTGGAATTGAATAAGTATTAATGTTTGTTAGTAAAGTAATAATATATTTTAATGCTAATCTTAGAGTATTATCTGCATTAACTTCATCTTGAGATTTTTTAGGATTTTTTAATTTCAATGGTGGATTAATTGCAATTACTTTATTTACAATATTAGGACATTTTTTTACCAATAATATTCCTAAGTTTGCACCAAAAGATTCGCCTACTATGTAAAATTTTTCTAAATTTTTATTATCTTTTTTTATTTTAAGAATAATACTTTGTATTATTTTGATAAATCATTTTACATTTTTTCTAGCTCTAATATAACATTCACCATGTCCTGGTAAATCAAATATATAGTAACATGAATTTTTAAATTCAGGAATACTAAAAAATTTACATATATCTTTTGTTCCGTTTGATATATTTAAATGGATAAAAATGTTGTTTGCCTTTTTAATATCTCCACAAACAAGACCAGGAATTTCTCCTTGTTTGATTAAAATATTATATTTATTAAAAATCATATTATCTTTTTATTTTAGAAGTTTTAGAAGGTCTACTATACTTTCTTACTTGGATTATTGTTAATCATATAAATGACCCAATTCCAACTAATGAAGGTAGGTATGAAGTAAAGAATCTATTAATTAAAATCGAATTGTTAACAACATTAGTTAAATCGCTGATATTTTTTGGTAGTTTTCCGCAAACATTTAATGTAGTTTTTAAAGTTCATTCTAATGAAACTTGTGATCCAGGTAGCGGAATCATTTTATTTGCTGTAACGGCAACATTGGCACAATTAAAAATACTAATAAAACTTAATTTTTCTCCAACTGGTACAATTCACTGAATACAAGCAAACATAAAAGAATATGTAATAAACTCTACAACTAATTGAATAAGAAAGACCAGTGTAGTACACTTCCAATCTTTTAATAATTCAATAGCTTCTCTAGATACTTGTTTTTGATTTAAATATCTTTCTTTCACTTGTTCATTTGTGTGATATTTTAAATGAAAAAATTTCTTAATCTTGTTAAAGATTAACGATAACAAATAAGAAAGATTTTTTGAAAAACTAATTGCACAAAAAAATACAATACTTAATGTATCAATACATAGTCCAATTACCATTAATCAAAAAACTGAAATTGCTTCAGTTCCAGCTGCAATAAAAGCGTGATATGACATACAAACAACTATAAATGAAGGAATTGTAATTATGACTTGTGCGGCTTGACAAATCATTCCATTTGAGCACACTAGTACAAAAGATTTAGAATTTGAAACACCATGAGATTTTATTCAAAATAATGAATAAGGATCTGCAACTAAATTTGCAGGTGTTATTGTTCATAAAAAAACCATGGTGAAATCATATAAAACGTTTTGTAAAAAACTAGATTTAAAACCCATTTTTTTTAATCTTACAAGGATAGTTAGTGAATTTAATAAAGGTCTTAAAAACGTAAAAAGTATTAAAAAAGTTAATAAAAATGGTTTTATATTAGCATTGTGTGTAATATCATTTCACAAACTAGTTCAATCAATTTTCAAAACACACAGTATGGTCAAAGCAAAAAAACCAAAACTCAATAAAAAACCAATAACAAGAATAAAAATTCTTTTCCTATTAAGAAATGATTCAGATTCTTGAATTTCTGTGAATTCTTTCTTATTGTTTTGCTCCATCCTATTTTTTAATATTTTATTTTTCTTATTATACTTATAATAAGTAATTACTTAATATATTAAAAACCCTTATGGAAATTACAAGAGCAAGTATCTTCGCACCTAGAAAAAGAATTCTAAAAAAAGCAAAAGTTATTGCTAATCGTGTTGAAGAATATAAAGAACATTTTAGAAAAATGCCAAATGACAAGCTTTCTAATATGACAGATATATTTTTAAAACGTTTGGAAAAAGGTGAAAATTTAAATGACATTATGCCTGAAGCATTTGCTGTCGCACGTGAAGCAATTTATCGTGTTACTGGAATGTTTGCTTTTAAAGTACAAATAATTGGTGCGGTTGTCGCTCATTGAGGTGATTTTGCCGAAATGTATACAGGTGAAGGTAAAACTTTAACTGTTGTAATTGTTGCTTATTTAAATGCTCTTGTTAAAAAAGGTGTTCATGTTGTTACTGTTAATGAATACTTAGTTCAACGTGATGCAAAGTTTTGTGCAGAATGTTTAAACCCACTAGGAATTACGGTTGGATACAACATCTCTTCATTCCAACCCGCTGAAAAAAAGAAGATGTTTGCTTGTGATATTACTTATACAACTAACTCTGAATTAGGATTTGATTATCTTCGTGATAACATGGTAAGAAAGTATGATGAAAAAGTAATTCGTGAACTTTTTTTTGCCATTATTGATGAAGCAGATTCTGTGTTAATTGATGAAGCAAGAACCCCTTTAATTATTTCTGGTCAACCTAAAAAAGATGTTTCGATGTATGTACAAGTTGATGAATTTGTTAAAACATTAAAGAAAGACGATTACAAAATCGAACCAGAATCAAACTCAATTTCACTAACTGAAAAGGGTGCCGAAAAAATTCAAGAGCATTACAGAATTAAGAATTTGTTTGACTTCCAAAATTCTGAACTTCTTCATAAAGTAAAAAATGCTTTAATGGCTAACTTTGTTTTCCAAAATGGAGTTGAATATGTTGTAAAAGATAACAAGATAATGTTAGTTGATCATTTTACTGGTCGTATTCTTGAAGGTCGTAGTTACAATGCTGGTTTACAACAAGCTATCCAAGCTAAAGAATATGTAAAAATTGAACCAGAAAATGTAACTGTCGCTACAATTACATACCAATCTTTCTTTAGACAATACCAAAAAATTGCTGGTTTTTCAGGTACTGCTTTAACTGAAGAAGAAGAATTTTTGAAAATATATAACATGATTGTTGTTCCTATTCCAACAAACAAACCAGTTATTAGAAAAGATATGAATGATTATGTTTTTTCTAATAAAGTTAGTAAATGACACCATGTTATGGCTGAAATAGAGCGTGTCCACAAAACAGGACAACCAATTTTAGTTGGTACTGCATCAGTTGAAGATTCAGAAGAATTGTCACATTATTTAAGAAACAAAGGTCTAAAATACGAATTACTTAATGCTAAAAATAATGCACGTGAAGCAGAAATTGTAAAAAATGCCGGCCAAAAAGGTGCAATTACAATTTCTACAAACATGGCTGGTCGTGGTACTGATATTAAGCTAGGTGAGGGCGTTGCGGCACTTGGTGGTTTATATGTAATTGGTACTGAAAGAAATGAATCTAGACGTATTGACAATCAATTAAGAGGTCGTTCAGGACGTCAAGGCGACCCTGGTATTACAAGATTCTTTATTTCATTAGATGATACATTATTTAAACGTTTTGCTACTGAAAAATTTGATAAAGCAAGTGACAAAATAATTGATGAAGATTACTATGATTCATGATTCTTTACCAGATTATTGAATTCAACTCAAAAAAAAGTTGAGGGCCTAAATTTTGATACACGTAAAAACCTTATTGATTACGATAGCGTTTTAAGTAATCAAAGAGAGCTTGTTTATACTCAAAGAGATCAAATGCTTTTAGGAAAAGAAAATCTTGAAATTTTAAAAGGAATGACAAATACTGTTGCTCATGATATTGCAAGATTGTATAAAAATCCTGATAATGAAGTTCATATTAATGCAAACAAAGTTGCTGAAATCATTAATACAAAGGTGTTCGGAACCCCAATTATCACATATCATTTCTTTGAAAACAAAACTATTGAACAAGGTGAAAAAATTATCTTTGAAATTTTATGATTGAGTATTCAAAACAGGATTAAAATGTTGAAAGAAGATGTCGCTAAAAATATTATTCGTGACATTATGATTCAATGTTTGGATTTTCAATGAACAAATCATCTTGATAAGATTACTAAAATTCGTGAAGGTGTTCAATTGCGTTCTCTTGAACAACGTTCTCCATTAAATATTTATGTAGAAGAAGCTGACTGAAATTTTAACGAAATGAAGAAAAACGTTGCTCATCAAGTAGTTATTTCAATTCACCGTATATTCATTCCGAAAGTAAATGACCAATTAAGAGAGGAGCTAACGAAAATACTCCCTAAATTAAATTTAACTTCTGAAGCACTTGTAGAAAACCCTAAAGTTGATAATATTAAAATTGAAGAAGTTTTTGCACAAAAGCCTAATCTAAAAATTAACACTAAACCAAAATTACCAAAAGATGCTCCAAAACCATCTAACGCTAAAGAAGAATTGCTAAAGAAAGTTACTGAACAAAAGAAACAGCAATCTAAATAATATGCCTAAAAAAGTTTCAACTTTTTCTATAATTACCCCTGCTTATAATTCTGGGAAATATATTCAAAAATGTATTGATTCTGTTGCTAATTCTGAATATGATTTATCAAAAGTTGAACATATTATTGTTAATGATGGATCAATAGATAACACTGAAGAAATTGTTTTAAAAAATAAAAAGAAATTTTCTCATATTAAATATTACAAAAAGCAAAATGGTAATTGAGGAAGCGTTATTAATTTTGTTAAACATAATCATTTAGCACAAAATGAATATATTTTAATATTGGATTCTGATGATAGAATTACGCCTCAAGCATTAAAAACAGTAAATAAAAAATGTAAAGACTCTGATATTTTTTACGGTTCTTTTGTAATGACTGATTTTAAAACCAAATTTTTTACTGTTCAACCATATTATTATGTTTTTAAAAGAAATCTAACAGTTACTGATAAGAAAAAGAAATCTGTAATTTATACTCCTTTATCTATTCCTTGTAATACATATTTTAAAAACAAATTATTTTATAAATCTATGGATTTAAAAGAAAAAATAAGTTACCAGGATGGAATACTTTATGCTAATTTGTCGTTTTTAGCTAAAACAAGTCGCTTTACAACAGAATGTGTTGCCCAATATTGAAAATATAGACCCGGAAATACAATGTCAAACTTTAATAATGATAAGACATTTAAGTCTATTATGCCAAAATTTGAATATATTTTAAAAAATGGAAATTTTGAACCAGCTGTATTGCAAATTTTAGGATCTCCAGAATTTAGAAAATATTTAAAAAAGAATAACTACAAATTCCATTTAAAAGAAAAAGCGAAGTTTCAATGATTGCCTTTTTACACTAAACCTTTTCTATGGATGCTATATGGTTTTTTTATAAAAAACTATTTTGTGAATGATAAAAAAATAATCAAAAAATATTCTCATGTTGCCGAAAATAAAAGAAAACAACTTTTAAAAAAACAAAAATAGATTTATTTCTTTAAAATTTGGTTGATTTTTTTGTTTTGTTGCTTGTATTCTCTATTTTGAAATAAAACATCAATTTTTTTCCATCAAATGTTGTGTTTTAAATTTGTTGGAATTTTATATTTTATATGCATTAAATACTTGTATTCCATCTTAATTTTTTCGTATATTAATTTTTCACTATATTTTTTGCTAGGTTTAAAATGACCAATATAACATCCTATAGATTGTTCAATATTAGACCAAATAATTCTTAAAAATTTCTTTCTATTTAAAAACCCTTTTTTCTTAAAAATGGTTAGTAATCTATCAACTTGATAAATTTCATCAGATAAAATTGTTGCATTTTGATTGTTATATGAAGATAGTCTTCCATGAGAATTATCTTTGTAGTAATTGTAGCCTGTTTTGTTGAGAGGCATAAACTCTTTAGCACAAAAATACACATATGGCATAAGACCTACATCCTCAAATCTTCTAGTTTTTTCATTAAATGGCGTATTTAAAGAATTAAAATATTTTTTATTTATAAAACAACCCCATGGTGGGCATAAACTACTATTTACATATTCATATTGATTTGTTTTTTTATTTATTTTTGATGTGCAAAATCAAGGCATAACAAAAAAACTATAGAAAATTATTCTTGCTTTGAAAGGAGCTATATCAATTTTTCTTGTTCCTAATTTACTAATAAATTCTTTACAAATGTGTTTAGTTAATGTATCGTCATCATCTAAAAATGTGAAATACTCACCTGTAGCATAATTTATAAGAAGATTTCTGTTTCTTGCGATTCCTAAATTTGTTTTGTTTTTAAAAACCTTAATTCTTTTATCTATTCTTTGCAATTCAAGTAAAATTTTATATGTGTTATCTGTGCTACAATCGTCCAAGCAAATAATTTCTATGTTTTCATATGTTTGCCTTAAGGCACTAAAAACTGCTCTTTTAACTTTTTTCTCACCATTATATGTAGATATTAAAATTGATATTTTGGGTAGCATAAATAATGATATTAAGTGATTAATTATGTAAAATTATACAATAAATATATTGTATGGGTTGTTTCAAACTAACTACACAAATGTCACCAAAAGGTGACCAAAAAAATGCCATTGATCAGTTAACAAAAAATATTAATAATGGGATTAAATCTCAGGTATTGCTTGGAGCTACTGGTACTGGTAAGACTTTTACTATTGCAAACGTTATCAAAAACACTCAAAAAAATACATTAGTTATTGTCCATAATAAAACATTAGCAGCTCAACTGTATTCTGAATTTAAAGAATTATTTAAAGAAAACAAGGTTGAGTATTATGTTTCTTACTTTGATTTTTATCAACCAGAGGCATATATTCCAAGAACAGACACATATATTGAAAAAACTGCAAAACAAAATCAGGAAATTGAAATGTTGAGATTATCAACAATTAATTCTTTGGCTACTGAAAAAAATGTTATTGTTGTGGCATCTGTTGCAGCTATTTATGCTTCAGTTGCTCCTGAAGATTTCAATACATTTAGAATTATTCTTGCAAAAAATCAAAAAATGAATTTAAAACAATTTACATATGATTTAGTAAGACTTCAATATCATAGAAATAATATTGATTTATCTCCTGGTACATTTAGAAAAAAAGGTGATGTTATAGAAATTGCCCCCGGTTATGCAGATAACTACTATTTAAGAATATCTTTTTTCGGTGATGAAATAGAAGATATTGTCAAAATAGATGTTTTAACTGGTAATGTAATTGAAAAATTAAAACTGTGTGTAATTGCGCCTGCAAATGAATATATTATGAATCACGATAGACTAGAAGAATCTATTGCAAGAATAAAATCTGAGTTAATTGAAACTGAAAAAAAATTCAAGTTAAATAACCAATTGCTTGAAGCCCAAAGAATTCATGAAAGAACAATGAGAGACATTGAATCTATGCAAGAACTTGGATATTGTAGTGGTATTGAAAATTATTCAAGACACTTAGAACTTCGTAATGCCGGTGAAACTCCATATACATTATTTGATTATTTTAAAAATAACTGATTGCTAGTGATTGACGAATGCCACATGACTATTCCTCAAATAAGAGGTATGTACAATACAGATAAATCTAGAAAAGAAACATTAGTAAAATATGGATTTAGATTGCCATCAGCATTAGATAATAGGCCTTTAAATTTTGAAGAATTTAACTCAAAATTAGACAATGTTATTTACGTTTCAGCAACTCCAAATGAATATGAAATAAATAAATCACATAATAAAATTATTGAACAAATAGTTAGACCTACAGGATTGTTAGATCCAAAAATTGAAATTCATTCTTCAAAATATCAAGTTGATGATTTGGTAATTGAATTACAAAAACAAGTTGAGAAAAAAGAAAGAACATTTATTACTGTCTTAACAATCAAGATGGCTGAAAGTTTAACTGAGTACTTAAAAAATCAAAAATTTAAAGTTGCATATTTGCATAATGAATTAAAAACACTTGATCGTGCAAAAATCATTAATGATTTAAGGCGTGGTAAATATGATGTAATTGTTGGAATCAATTTATTACGTGAAGGATTGGATGTTCCCGAAGTTTCTTTAGTTGCGATTTTTGATGCGGATAAACCAGGTTTCTTTAGAAATGATAAAGCATTATTGCAAACATTTGGTAGGGCTGCAAGAAACGCAAATGGGCGAGTTATTTTGTATGCAGATACTACAACTGAGGCAATGAAAATAGCAATCGATGAAACAAATAGACGTAGAAAAATTCAAGAGGCATACAATAAAAAGCACAAAATTACTCCTAAGACTATTGTTAAACCTATTTTTGAAGATTTAAAATCAAAAGATGATCAAAAAATAGTTGAAGCGATATTTCATAGTAGAAATAAGCCTAACACTGAAAAAACTACAAAAGCAATTAATATATTGAAAAAAGAAATGCTTACTGCAGCAAAGAATCAAGAATATGAACGTGCTGCTTATTTAAGAGATTTAATTATTGATTTAGAATCTCAAATAAAAAAATAATTATTTATTAATATCAAAAAAGTGAATTGAATTTTTAAATATTTGTGTACTAAGAGTTGTTTCGTCTATTTGTAACTCTCTTTGAATCATTTGAAACGTTTCTCTAACATAATATGGCATACATTCTTTACCTCTATATGGCACAGGAGCTAAATATGGAGAATCAGTTTCAATTAATAATTTATCTTTTGGAATTAAATGAATCATCTCTCTTAATTCATTAGATTTTTTAAATGTGATTATTCCTGATATAGAAATATAACAACCAATTGATAGATAGTTCATTAATTCGTTCTTATTGCCACTAAAACAATGAATTAATATTTTTTGATTTTTTGCATTCTCTTTTAAAATTTTATATGTATCTTCTGCAGCATCTCTAGTATGAACAACAAGAGGAAGTTTTATTTTCTTAGATAAATTAATGTGATTAATAAAAGATTTGATTTGTTTTTCTTTATCATAAGGAGAATAATGGTAGTCCAACCCTGTTTCACCAATACCAACAACTCTTTTATTTTTACAAAGCATCTCTATTTGCTTAATTTCATTATTAGGATCAACAACATCAGATGGATGTACACCAATAATTGCATAGCAATTTTCATAATTATTTGCTTGTTCAACACATATTTTTGATGTTTTAAGATCTACACCAACATTATTAATCAATATATTTTGCTTAATGCATTCATTAATTATTTCATCTGCTTTTTCTAATAACGGTGAACAGCATAAATGACAATGAGTATCATATAACTTCATATTTATTTACCTACACAAAATTTACTAAATAATTCATCAACAAAAGACACGTTGTTTGAAATACCAAGAATTTGTTCTAATTTATTTATAGCATTATGTAAGTAATTTGCAGATATTTCAAATTCTTTATTTGATAAATAAATTTTTTGTGCTAATTTAATATTTAATAATGCAGACTCTAACAGGTTAATAGATTGCTGACTTTGCATTAAAATTTCATTTTTGAAATCAATTGATTGTAAATTATTAAAGTTAGATAACTTTTTTATTAATGCACTAATATTGTTTGTTTTTGCAGAAATTTTAATTCCAGAAATGGAGTTAGCTTTTGACTTATCTGATTTATTTAAAACCACAATTCTATTTAATTTATTTGTTTTAGATAACAAACTCTTATCTTGCTCTGTAATTTTTTTTGAATTGTCTATCACTAAAAGGATTAAATCTGCATTTTTATAAGCATTTTTTGCTTTTGTGATGCCAATTTTTTCTATTGAATTATTTGATTTTCTTATTCCTGCTGTATCAACAAAATCAAATTTAATTCCATCAATCACACATGATGCTTCAATAACATCTCTTGTGGTTCCTGGTATAGTTGAAACAATTGCCTTATCTTCTTTTAACAAGGCATTTAAAAGAGATGACTTACCAACATTTGGTTTACCAATAATAGCTACTCGAATACCATCTTTAATTTTTATTAATTTATTAGATGATTTGATAATTTTATTAATTAAAACAATTGATTTTTTAAAAATATTTAATATTTCTTTTTTTGAAACATCGGGAGTAGATTCATATTCTGGATAATCAATATCTACTTCAACTTGACCTAAAACTTTAAATATATTATCTCTGATTTGTTTTATAGCCTTGTTTGTTTTACCATCCAAACCATTTAAAGACATTTTTATGCCAATGTCGCTTGATGAATTTACCAAATTATTTATAGCTTCTGATTGAATTAAAGAAATTTTATTATTCAAAAAAGCTCTTTTTGTAAATTCACCATTTTTGGCCATAATGCAACCATTTTTAATTAATAATGAAATTATTTTGTTTGCAATATACAAGCTCCCATGACAATTAATTTCAACAAGATTCTCACCCGTGTAAGATTTTGGTGCAACAAACTTGTTTAAAAGCACTTCATCTATTTTTTGTGAATTATCAAATAAATCTACTTTTTGAATAGAATATCCTTCTTTTTTTATTTTTGTTTTAGAAATTTTTTGCAAAATTTCATAAGTCTTATCACCTGAGATTCTAATAATGTGAATCGCAGATTTAAATTTTGGTGTAGATAAAGCAACAATTGTTTTCATATTTACTGTATTATTGAACAAATTTTATTAAAAAACAAGACTTTATTAGGATTAAATTTTAAATCATTTTTAAGAACATTTGTTTTGGTTTCATTTTGTGGGAATAAACAACTAATAATATCTAATATTTTTTTTATTTCTAAATAAGAAAATTTCTTAAATGTCTCTAAAGATTCTTTAAAAATTTTAACATCGTCTTTTGAATTAATAATATTGTTAGTAAAACTATACAATTCTGTGAAAGAACCATTATCCAGATCAGACGATAATTCATCTAAAGATAAATAATTTGATGCTATAGAAATTTCTTTGGGATTGGTTAATTTATTATGCTTGATAATTTTCTCAAGTTCTTTTTTATCAGGAAAAAGGTTAAATGATTGGCATCTACTTTTAATAGTTTCTAAAATAGAGTTTGGTGATTTAGTCACAAAAATTGCATATGTGTTTTTTGGTGGTTCTTCCAAAAATTTTAATAATGAATTTGCTGCTTGTTTTGTAATGTTTTCAATTCCATAAATTACATATATTTTTTTATTAATGTTTTCAATTCCTGGATAAGAAAAAACATTTTGAATATTTAAAATATCTTCTTTTTTAATTGTTGAACTAAACCCATCAATAACAAGTAAATCTGCATATGCAGACTTATCTATTTTTGAACTATATAATTCTTTTTCATCTTCTGACAAATCAGCACATACTATAGATTTAATATAATTATTTAATGTTTTTCTAACATTAACAGATACAGTGATATTAAAAATCACAGCATGAGGCTTTTTTTGTGAATCAATAAAATCGTTTAACATACTATTTGTTTATCTTTTTTAAAATTGCCTTTATTGTATCTTTATGAACTCGCTCAATAGTGTTGTTAGCATCTATTTGCACAATTTTGTTTTTGTATAAATTTGCAATTTTTTTGTATCCTAAATACACTTGTTTATGCAAATCTAAAGTTTCTCTATCAAGGCGGTTGACATCTCTATTTTTGTTTGCTTGTATTCTTGCTAACCCTTGTTCTGGTTTTAACATTAACAAAATCGTAAAATCAGGCATGGTGTTGTTTATTGCAAAATTGTTTATATCTCACACTTCTTTAATACCAAGTTTTCTTGCATATCCTTGATAAACTAAAGATGAATGTATATATCTATCGCATAAAACTATTTTCTTTTTTTTCAGATTAGGAATAATAAAATCTTTTACATGTTGGGCACGTGAAGCTGCAAATAGTAAAGCTTCTGCTCTATCTGAAATCTTGTAATCTAATTTATTTAACAAAATATTTCTAATGTCTTCTGCAATGACATTGTTCTTACCGCCGGGTTCTCTTGTCAAAACAACATTATCTTTACCAAATTTTTTTTGCAAATCTTTATATATTAAATTAATGATTGTGGTTTTACCACAACCATCTGGACCTTCAAATGTAATGAAAATTCCTTTTTTAGTCATTATTTTATATATTTTTCGCCATTAAAATATTTTCTTAAAGGTTCTGGAATTAATATCGATCCATCAGCTTGTTGGTAATTTTCAATGACAGCAGCTCATAAACGGTCAATAGCTAGACCTGAACCATTTAATGTGTGACAATATTTTGTTTCACCTTTTTTATCTTTATATCTAAGCATTAAATTTCTTGCTTGGAAATCTAAACAATTTGAACAAGAAGAAATTTCTTTGTAAGCATTGTATGAAGGCAACCAAACTTCAATGTCATAAGTTTTAGCTGAACTAAAACCCATATCTCCTGTACATAGAACTATTCTTCTATGAGGTAAATTTAATGACTCAAGAATTTTTTCAGCTTGACTAGTCATGTGTTCTAGTTCATCAAAAGAGTTTTGGTCGTTAACTATTTTAACCATTTCTGTTTTGTAGAATTGGTGTTGTCTAATAACACCACGAGTATCTTTGCCGGCACTTCCAGCCTCGCTTCTAAAACAACATGTATTTGTAGTAAAATAAATTGGTAATTTATTGCCATCTAAGATTTCGCCTCTATAGAAGTTAGTTAATTGAACTTCACCTGTAGGTGATAAATAATCACCTGAATTTAATTTATACAAATCTTCTTCAAATTTAGGTAATTGTCCTGTTCCAATTAATGATTCTCTTTTAACAACAACCGGTGGTAAAACTTCTTTAAATCCAGCTTGGGTGTTCATTTCAAGAGTGTATCATTGTAAAGCACGAATTAATCTAGCACCTTTATCTAAATACATTATGTACCTTGAACCACAAATTTTAACACCACGTTCAAAATCAATTAATCTCAGTTTTTCTGCTAAATCTCAATGAGCCAATGGTTTAAAATCAAACTTTGTTGGAGTAAAAAATTTTTTGACTTCAACATTTTCATTTTCATCTTTGCCAATAGGAACAGATTTGTCTGGTAAATTTGGAATTGAATATAGAATTTCATTTAGTTTATTTTCAAGTTCTTCTTTTTTTAAAGATAAAGAAGTTAATTCTACCTTACCTTCTTTTACTTTGTTTTTTAATTCTTCAGCTTCTTGTTTTTTACCTGAAGCCATTAAAGATCCTATTTCTTTGGAAAATTTATTAGTTTGAGCATTCAAATTTTGAATTTTTGTTGTAGTCTGTCTTCATTCTGAATCTAATTCTTGGAAATTATTTAATTGTTCATAATTCTTTCCTCTTGTAGAAAGAACTTTAACTGTTTCTTCAAAATTTTGACGTAATTTGTTTATATCTAGCATAAAAACCTCTATGATAAATATAATTATTATAATTAAATAATAATTATTATGGGCAAAACAAAGATTACTATTGAACTAGATGATGAAATAGTTGAAAAAATTAAAGATCTACAAAAGAAATTCAATGATAACCCTATGTTCACTGAAAAATTTGCAGATATTCCTTCATACATTTCACATGTAATAACTTCACAAATTAAAAGCGCTGACAAAATGTCTGAAAAATTAGAAGAAAGTTTAAAAAAATTCACTGAAAAATTAGGTAGTTTAGATTTTGGTGATATGGATTTCTCAAACTTGTTTGGTACTAAAGAATCAAAAAAAGAAAAGAAGAAAGAACAAACTCCTGATAAAAACATAAAGAACTAATATGAATATATCTTTAATCTATCACATTAACTCAAATTACGAAACGCTTAAACAATCATTAAAATCGATTTTTGATCAGTCTTCACATGATTTTGAATTTATTTTAATTGATGATAATTCTACTGATCAAGTTAAAAGTTGTGTCAATGAATTTAATTTTAGTAAATTAAAAAATTTTACTTATATAAATAGTAACCAAAAATTGGGTCACTCTTTTTCGTTTAATGTTGGTTTAGATAATACGAAGAGTAAGTATGTCTATTATTTAGGTAGCAATGTAATTTTGGAAAAAGATTTCATTAAAAAAATGAATTCCGTTATTAAAGAAGCTGACTCGCCTGATTTTATAGTCTTAACTAATTCAAAAAAACAAAAAGACATAGTTAAAACTTACAAATGTGTTAACAAAAATTTATTTAAGGTTTTAAAACCATCAATAAAAGATAAAATTTTTAATGTTAATTTTTTAAAGAAAAATAAAATTTATTTTGAAAATTTTCAATATTATCCGATTATCTATTTATACAAATGTTTAAATGTTATGAAAAACATAATAAGTGTAGATGCACATTTAGTTAATTTTTCTACAAACAGAAAATATACATACAATTTATATGACACATTTGAACAGTCAGACTACTTAATTAACCATAAGTCAGATTTTAATTTCTTAAAAACTAAAGAAAATAAAGACTTGTATGATTTTATGATTATTTATTCAATCATATATACATTCTTGTACAAAATAGATTACACATATTGAAGCAAAACTAATCTTCATTCACCAAAAATTATTGGTAAAGCACTTCACTATTCTAATAAATGGTTATCTGAAAACATTCCTAATTGAAGAGAAAATCCCATATTGGTAAATAACGAATTAGAATTTGATGAAAAAACTTTTGATTATTTAAAAAATTTTAGATTTAAACTGCTTTACGTTCATAGAAAAATTAGATAACATGACAACTTCTGAAACTAATAATAAAATTAGATATTTTTTAGCCTCTGCAAGTTCAAGGTTTTTTGCACGTTTTATTGATTATGCGATTGTGCTAATATTTAGCTTTCTTTTTGCATTATTAATTTTTGGAATTGGAAATAATTTATCTGAACTATTTTCTGTATCTGGTATAGAGAAAATTCAATCTTGAAAATATTTTCTATTTGGTTTTGCAAACTTAATTTTATTTTTTGTGTATTTTATTTGTTTACCATGTTGATGAAGAGGTAAAACTGTAGGTTTATTTTTATTCAAATTAATGATTATTAATACACATATATCAAGAAAAACGTTCATATCCTTAATAAGGAGAGAAGTTTTTTTGTGAGAAGCATTAATATTAATCTCATTTGTATTAGGAATTGTTTTATTTAGTCTTGGCAATACAAATGCTTGCTTGTTTGTTAAATCAATGTTGAATTTGGAATCAAATAAATATGATAATATTTCAATAATATTTGATGCTTTTTATTATGTTTGTGGTATCTCTCTATTTGTTTTAATATTGTGAATGTTCGTCAAATCAAAAAAACGTTGTATACAAGATTTTATGAGCGATACAGTTGTAATTAAAATAAGTTCTGAATCAGATAAAACTAATAGTAAATCAAACATTAAAAAAACACCAACCAAAAGGAACTACAGTTTACCTGCAGAAGTCGAATCAATTGATCTTGGTGAAATTGATAAGTTTTAGTTATGTTGAATTTAAATGAACTTAACGTTAATCAACTTAAAGCTGTAACTGTATCTAACGGACCAATATTAGTTGTTGCAGGAGCAGGTACAGGTAAAACTAAAGTTTTGACAACACGAATTGCTTATTTAATCGAACATGAACATTACAAACCTTCATCAATTCTTGCTATTACTTTTACAAACAAAGCAGCAAATGAAATGAAATATAGAATCAACAAACTTGTTGGTACAAAATCTCTATCTTGAATAGGAACTTATCACTCAATTTGTTTACGTATTTTAAAAGAAGATATTGACAAAATAAATAGACGAAATGACTTTGGTGTAATAGATGATGAAGACCAAATGTCATTGATCAGAGAAATCTATCGTGTAAATCAAATTACTAAAAACATTTGTTCAACAATAAAATTTAAAAAAGCACTCCAATTAATTGAAACTATTAAATTTCAAAAAATAAATATTAATGATTTTAATATTGGAACAAATTTTTTAAAACAATTTCAAATGTATTCTATTGATGAATATAAAGCAATAAAAATTATTTTCAATGAATATCAAAGAAAATTATTATTGAACAATCTACTAGACTTCAATGATTTATTAATTTATGCAGAACAATTATTATCAAAAAAAGAAGTTCAAGTAAAGTGAAAAAATAGATTTAAATATATTCTTGTTGATGAATTTCAAGACACTAATGAAACACAATTTAATATATTGAAGATGTTGATTGACCCATTACATAACAATATCTTTGTTGTTGGCGATCCAGATCAATCTATATATAAATGACGTGGTGCTTATGAATTAATATTTAAGGATTTTAGAGAAACATATCCGAAAGCAAAATTAATAATTTTAGATACAAATTATCGTTCTACTAAAAACATTCTTTTAGGTTCAAATGCTCTTATTAAAAATAATTATGGTAGAATCGAAAAATCATTGATAACCGAAAATAATATTGGAGAAAAGATTCAATATTTTTATGCTGATAGTCAATCTAATGAAGGATTGTTTGTAGCCAAAAAAATAATTGATCTTATAAAACAAGGATACAAATATTCAGATATTGGAATTTTATATCGTAGTAATTATTTATCTCGTTTTTGTGAAGATTATTTGATGACAAATAGTATTCCATATAAAATATTTGGTGGAATAAAGTTCTATCAAAGAAAAGAAATCAAAGATTTGCTAGCTTATCTAAAAATAATGGTTGGCGAGGATGAATTGTCATTAAAAAGAATAATTAACGTGCCAACAAGAGGAATTGGTGAAAGAACTATTCAGAAAATTGAAGAATACTCTTTAAAAAATGACATTAGTTTTTTTGAATGTTTAATTTTAAAAGAAAATGTTGATTGAAATACAAAATTAACTAATAATTTTTATGAAGAAATAATAA
This sequence comes from uncultured Mycoplasmatota bacterium, assembly GCA_949527715.1. Classification (GTDB taxonomy): domain Bacteria; phylum Bacillota_I; class Bacilli_A; order Mycoplasmatales; family Mycoplasmoidaceae; genus Malacoplasma_A. The sequence goes on from CATEWF010000003.1 coordinate 25,144, forward strand.
AACTTAGACAAACTATTAAAGATCTGTCTCCATCAAAATCTTTGGTAAAAATAATTGAAAAAATTTCGTATAGAGAATATTTAAAAACATTAGATTTAGAAGAAAAAAATGAAAATATAGATGAATTAATAAATGCTATTACAATTTTTGAATCTGAACACGAAAACGCTAATATACAATCATATCTTCAAGAAATAAGTTTATATACTGATACATCTGAGCAAAAAGTAACTAATGATAATTCTGTTTCTTTGATGACTGTCCATGTAGCCAAGGGTTCAGAATATAAAATAATTTTTTTAATAGGTTTTAGTAACGGAATATTTCCTCCAGCTAAATCTTTTGATTTTCAAGAAGAACGACGTATTGCTTATGTTGGTTTAACAAGAGCAAAAGAATTGCTGTTTATAACTTGTTCAGATGGATATTCATATAGTGGTGGTGCAATGGGACCAAGTATGTTCTTGAGAGAAATAGGTGATAAAAACTTAAATGAAATTAAACAAGAATTTAAAACAATAAGTAATGCTGATTTAGATTGATATAACTCTAAACAATCAAAAAATTATGAAAATAATTATCAAATAAACAATATTAATTTTAACATTGGTGATATTATTTCACATACTATATTTGGTTCTGGAGTTGTGATAGATGTGAAAGGAGATATATTAACAATTGCTTTTAAGGCTCCTTATGGAGTTAAAAGTATTATAAAAACACACAAAAGTCTTAAAAGAATAAAAAATTAATATGATAAACAAGGAAATAAGAGCAAAAATTTTAAAAATAAGATGAAATTTAGAAAATAAGAAAAAGGAAAAATATGACTCTTTAATTTTTAAAAAAATAAGTAATATTATTTCAAAAAAAATAAAAACTAAATATATCGGTCTATATTGACCTATTGAAAATGAAGTTGATACAATACGACTAGCTGAATGGTTATTAAAAAATAATTTTAAAATTTGTATTCCTAAAATTAAAAAATCAAAAATGAATTTTATAGAAATTGATAGTGTTGATTTTAAATATGAATTTTGACATTCAATGAAACAACCTATATCTAATCAAATTATTAAACCAGATGATATTCAATTATTAATAGTTCCGTTAATAGGTTTTAATAAAGATAACTATAGAATGGGGTATGGAATGAATTTCTATAATAACTTTTTAGAAAACCAACATATACAAACAATAGGATTAGCTTATTCATTTCAACAAACAAATCAGATTATCATTACTAATAAAGATATAAAATTAGATAAAATTATTACAGAATAATAAATATGAAATTATTTTTTATAGGTGATATTTTTGGTGAAAAAGGAAAAGAAGCTATCCAAAAAGAGTTGTCAAACATTATTAAAAAAAATAAAATAGATTTAGTTATTGCAAATGCAGAAAATTGCACTAATGGTAGATCTTTATCTATTTCAGATTATGAATTTTTATTGAAATGAGGAATTCAATATTTTACTTTTGGTAATCATACATGATATTTAGATGAAATTAAAGAAGTTTTAAAAAATAAGAATACTATTAGACCTGCAAATTTAAAACCACTATCAGAAGAATCTAAATATGGAGTTGGTTCATTAGAATTTACTTACAAGAATAAAAAAATAAGAATTACAAATTTGTTAGGAAATACTGTTTTTTGTCATGAAATACAAACAAACCCGTTTACAAAACTTGATGAAATATTAAATATTGATAATTCAGACATACATATTGTTGATTTTCATGCAGAAACCACAAGCGAAAAGAATGCATTTTTACAATATTTTGCTAGTAAAGTTTCAGCTATTTTAGGAACTCATACGCACATTCAAAGTGCTGATGAAAGAATTTATAAGAATACAGCATATATAACAGATGTTGGTATGACTGGACCAAGTGAAGGAGTTATCGGAGCTAATCCTAAAACAATAATTAAAATGTTTAGAGGAGAAAGTGAAAGATTTAGATTATCTCCTGATATTTCTAATTATCAACTTAATGGTGTAATTATTGAATTTGATGATTTAACAAATAAACCAATAAAAATTAAAAGAATTTTTATTAGAGAATTAGAAGGGGTTTAGTTTAATGGCAAAACTAAGGTCTCCAAAACCTTTGATGTGAGTTCGATTCTTACAACCCCTGCCAATAAAAATAAAAAGATGGAACTAAGCCATCTTTTTTTAAATATTTTTTCTAGGTACAATTAACGATATGAATTCTTGATCTTTTAAATCTTTTAAAATAATTGGTGAAGTAGCATTTATAAAATTAAATTCAATTTCGTTAGAATTAATATTTTTAATTAAATCTAATAAATATTTTGCATTTAAATAAAATTTAATTTCTGGACCATTATAATTTTTAATTTCTATATCTTCATAACATGAACCTGATTCAATATTTTTAAAAGTTGTAATTATTTTTTCTTTTTCAATATTTAATTGAAGAATGGGTTTTTTATCAGAGTTTAATAAAACAATACCACGATTAATTGATTCAAATAATGCTTTTTTATTTAATAAAAAAGAATAATTATATTTTTCATTAAATATTTTAGTAATAGAAGGATATTGACCATCAATTACTCTTGATAAAATAGTAATATCTTCTATTTGAAATAATATTTCATTTTTATTTAAATAAGTATTTATATTATTTTTAGATTCTTGAATAATTAAATTTAAAATCTTAATATCATTTAAAGAAAGAATAAAGGGAGTTTTTTCTCCTTTATAAGGGTGTTTTAAATAACTTAAATGGAATGAATCTGTAGAGGTAACTTCAATAAAATTTTCTAATCTTTCACTATTAAAATAAATACCCGTTAAAACATTACTCTGATCAAAAGACTGTAATGTTGTAGAAGTTAATTTTGTATAAATTTTATTAATAAATTCTTTTTCTAAAATAAATTCTTTTCAACCAATGTGATTAAATTTAATCATAGGGTATGTAAAATCTTCTAATAAATTTAAATCAGAAGTAAACTTATCTGTAGAAATTCTAACTATTGAGTTGTCAATTAAATTAAAAGTAATTTTATTTTCTGATATTTTAGAAATAATATTAAATAATAAACTTCCTTTAATTAATATTTTTCCAGTTGAAAAAATATTTATATTATTATTTATTTCAATTTCTTCTACAATTATTAAAATTCCAGATAAAGAAGGAATAGTTGTTAAATCTAAAATTATTTCATTACAAAATTTTAATTTCTTAACTAATAAATTTTTATCAATAGTGAATTTCATAATTTGTTTTTTATTTATATTTTATTTATATATTATTATATAGAAGTTGGAATGTAGGAAAAATACATTTTCTTTATAATATATTTAATTTTTAAATATAAATTTCCAACATTTTTCCAACATTTAAATCTTTTTATATAAATTAACTATAAACTCTTCTAATTTATTATCTTTTTTAATTTTTTTAGTTATACTCTCAATACTTTCTATTACTGTTGAATGATCTCTACCAGAGAAAAAACTCCCTATTTGAGAATAATTCATATTAAATTTTTGTCTTAATACATACATACACACTTGTCTTACTAATGAGATTTGTTTCGTTCTATTTTTAGATCTAACCAGATCAGGGTTAATAGAATAAGCTGCACAAATTTGATTAATAACTATTTCAGGATTAACATCAAATCCATATTTCATTAAATTATCATGATTATCAGTTTCATTAATTTTTTTAATAATATCTAAATTAATAATTGCATTTGGCGGTAAATTATTATTAATTACATAAAATAAAATTCGATGTAAAAATCCTTCTAATTCTCTAATATCATTACAATATCTTCTACTAATATAATTAATTACATCACTTGTTAAAATAAAACTTTCATTACTTTCTTTTAATTTTTCTTCAAGAATTTTTTTAATTGAATTTAAATCTGGTTTAGTAATTTTTATATATAACCCAGAGTGGAATCTAGATTTCATTCTAGACTCGAGATTTTGTAATAAACTAGGTTCTTTATCTGATGTCATTATAATAATTTTTCCAGTGCTAACATTTTTATTGAAAATATTAAAAAATATTTCATTAATTTTTTCTTTTTTTTCTAAAAATTGGATGTCATCCAATAATAAAAGATCATATGATTCATATTTTTCTTTTAATTGTTCTACAGAGTTACCGCCTACAGAAAAACTGTTATAAACTTCTCGAACAAAGTCATCTGTAGAAATATATTTAACAATTTTATTAGGAAAGTGATTAATATATTCATTACCGATTGCATGTAATAGATGTGTTTTTCCTAAACCAACACCACCACTTATAAAAATTGGGTTCCAAAATTTATCTTTAAATATTGTTTGAGCAGCATTATATGCTAATTTATTAAATTCACTAACAATAAAATTATCAAAACGATAATTACTATTAATTCCGGTAGATTTATTGTTTTGATTAACAATAAAATTATTTTCTACTTTTTTAGGATCAGGCAACTGATTGATTATTGTAGATTCACTTTCGGTGATAAATTCTAAAACATAATTACTATTATTAATTTTGTTTAATTCTTTTTCTAAATCTAATTTGTAATCTATTTTTAAAGTTTGCTTTGCAAAAATGTTTTTTACTTTTATATAAATTACATTATCTTTTACATTACAAACAGAAATTGGTTCAATAAATTCATTATAAAAAACTACATTTCCACAACTGTTTTTAATTTTTTCTTTAGCTAATGTTAACAAGTTATTTAAATTTTTTTGTAATGTACGTTCCATAGAATAGTAAAAAATATTATATTAATTATTAATAATTTTGATATTATTAATATTACATATATTATGAAAAGAACATATCAACCAAACAAGAAAAAAAGAGCTAAAACACATGGTTTTTTAGCTAGAAAATCTTCTGCAAACGGAAGAAAAGTTTTAAAAAGAAGAAGAGCAAAAAGTCGTAAAAGATTAACTGTTTCTGATGAAAAATAGGAAATTTGAGTCAATTAGTAAAAAAGATGAGATTTCTAAAATTTTTTCAAAAGGTAGAGTAGTTAGTGATTCAATTTATCTATTAAAATACTTACCTAATAAAAAATTTCGTTTAGGATTATCAGTTGCTAAAAAAAACTTCAAACATTCTATTGTTAGAAATAAAATTAGAAGGCAATTAAGAAATATTTTTTATTCTTTTAAGTCATTGCCAAATGTGGATTTATTTGTTGTAGTTAAAAACACTTATAAACCTACAGAATATCACGCAATGACCAAAAAATTAGAAACACTTTGTAAAAAAATCAAATAATGTCACAAAAAACAGCTTTATCATTTAAAAACTTTAATCAAAATTCATCTAGTATTAATACTGCTAGTCCTTTTTGATCTAAACCACAAACTAAGAAAAATAAAGCAAAGAACATTTTTAAAGGTATTTGAAAATGATTCAAAATGTTGTTATTTGCTTTTTTTATGTTGATGGGATTATGGGGTTGTTTTCAAACAATGGCTGATAACACTGTTGCTACAGATGTAAATATTGGTTCTGGATTAGAATTTGGTTTTGATTTCGGTCATACAGGTAACTGACTATATGATCTTTCTGCTGGTGGTTTGTATACACAATTTCATAGTTTTTCAACATGAACATTAGATTACGGCCCTTTTTATGCTTTCTTTGTTTGACCTGGTTCTTGATTAGTGTTAAATTTAATGTGAGCTTGTCACACATGAATAGGTGGATTAAATGCTTTATTAGGCATTTTTATATTACTATTGATTATTCGTACTTTTTCAATATTAGTTTCTTTAAGATCTACTTTACAAAATGAAAAAATGAGTGAAGTTCAAGGAAAAATTTCAGAAATTAATGCTAAATATAAAGGTGTTACAGATCAAGTTGGTAAACAAAAAAAACAACAAGAAATAATGGATATTTACAAAAAGAATAATGTAAAACCATTTGCAGCATTTGAACAAATGTTTATCACACTACCTATTTTCTTAATTATTTATCGTGTAGTTACAATAGTTAGACCATTAAAGAGTACTATTTTATTTGGTATTTGAAACTTCTCTTACACTCCAATGTCTCAGATATTTGGAAGTTTTGTAAATGGTGGTTGGGTATATTTGTTTTTTGTTCTTTTAGTTATTCCAGTACAATTTTTATCTATGAAATTACCACAAAGATGAGCAAGAAAACGTAATAGAAATGCTTCAACTGTTTCTAATAAAGGTGGAAAACAGATGAAGAAAATGAATATGACTCAAAATATTTTTGCTGGTGTTATGTCATTAATAGTTGTTTTCTCTGCAACAGGTGTTGGTGTATATTGATTCTTGAATGCATTATTTGCCATTGCTCAATCTTATATAATGCATAGAGTTATTCTACATAGTAGAAAGAAAAACTCTTCTCTTGAATCTAAATTGGATAGTTTAATTCTTGAGTAATGAATTTAAATAATACTCGTGAATATTTGACATCAAGACAATTTAACCCATCAAAAAAAATGGGGCAAAATTTTTTAATCAATGAAAACATCTCAAAAAATATAGTTACTTCAATAAATTTTAAAGATGTTGATTTAGTTCTTGAAATCGGCCCTGGTCTTGCTGCTTTAACAGATTACTTAGTAGATCAAAAATTTGATTTAACTTTAATTGAATTAGACAAAAGATTAAATGAATTTTTGGTAAAAAGATTTAAAAATAAAAAAGTTAAAATTATCAATCAAGATGTTTTAAGAATAAATTTTCATGAAATTATTAATGGATACAAGAACCCTATAATTGTGTCTAATCTTCCTTATTCCATTAGTTCATTGGTTATTTTAAAATTTTTAAAAACAGCAAAAATAAATTCATTTTATTGTATGCTTCAACAAGAAATGGTTGATAGAATTTGTGCACCAGTCAGAACAAAAAAATACAATGCATTTACAGCTTTAATATCTTATTATTGCGATGTAAAAAAGACTTTAAACATATCAGCGAATAACTTTTTTCCTGCTCCTGATGTAGATTCTTGTTTTATTTCTATTCAAAAAAACGATAGAGAATATGATGAAGAATTTGATAAGTTTTTAAGATTATGTTTTTTGAATAGAAGAAAAACAATTGTTAATAATTTAAAAACTAAATATAGTAATAAAATTATTATTAATTTATTAAATAAACTTGCTATAAATTTAACAACAAGAAGCGAAGAACTTTCCCCTGAAGAATTATTTGAATTATTTATTGAGCTAAAATCGAAAAATGATTAAGTCATATCCAAAAGTTAATTTAATTTTAAAAGTGTATAAAAGGAAAAAAACCGAAATAAAACATCGGATTAAAAGTTTATTTGTTTTAGATAAATCGATTTTTGATGTTATCAATATAAAAAAATCTAAAATATTTTCCATTAAATATTTTCTTGGTAGTAAAAGCATACAAATTAAGAACTGTTTAATTAAGAAGTCTTTAAATTATTTATCAGAAAAATTTGGTATTGATGTTAATTATGAAATCGTTGTAAATAAAAGCGTTAATTTAATGTCTGGATTAGGTGGTGGGTCATCTAATGCTGCTAATATTATTTTGTATATATTAAAACACAACAATATTAAAGTTTCTTTTCTTGATATGGAAGATATTGCATTAAATTTAGGAAGTGATATCCCATTTTTTATTAGTAAGTTTAATTCTGCAATAGTGAGCAACTATGGAGATAAAATAGAAAAAATAAATTTACCAAAAATATCTTATAAAGTTTTGACAAATAAAATATTAGTTTCAACGAAAGACGTGTTTGAAAAAATGGATTCAGATGAAAAATATATTTCGAAAGTAGAGTTTAAAAAATGTTTAAATTCATTATTAAATAAAAAGTTTAACAATCATTATATATATAATGATTTACAAACATATATTTTCAAAGTTTCACAAAAATTATTTAAAGAATTCAACAAACATAAGGGTTTCAATAAAATTATTTGTGGTTCTGGAGGAAGTATATTGTTAATTAAATAATTATGTCTGTACAAAAAATTAGAACTAGATATGCCCCTTCACCCACAGGCTTCTTTCATGTGGGTGGTGCGAGAACAGCATTATTCAATTATTTATATGCCAAACATTGTGGTGGTGAATTTATTGTTCGTATAGAGGACACAGATACTGAAAGAAATGTAGAAGGTGGAATTGATTCTCAACTTGATAATCTTGAATGATTAAAAATTAAATATGATGAATCAATCAGAAATCCTAGTAAATATGGTCCATATATTCAGACACAAAAATTAGAAAGATATAAAGAATTAGCTAATAAACTCTTAAAAGAAGGCAAAGCATATTATTGTTTTTGTACTAAAGAAGAACTTGAACTAGAAAGAGAGTTAGCACTTAAAAACAACCAAACACCAAAATACAATCGTAGGTGTTTATATCTTACTAAACAAGAAATACAAGACAAATTGAAACAAGGTATTCCTCATGTAATTCGTCTAAAAATGAAAGACAATGTGAATATTGAATGAGATGATCTAGTAAGAGGACATATGTGTGTCCCCACTTCAGCCTTAACAGATCCTGTAATTCTAAAATCAAATGGTATTCCGATGTACAATTTTGCAGTAGTAATTGATGATTATGATATGGAAATTACTCATGTATTAAGAGGGGAAGAACACCTATCAAATACACCATATCAAATTGCTATTAAACAAGCTCTTGGTTTTGATGTTAAAGAAATCAAATACGGTCACTTGTCAATTATTATTGATGAAACAGGTAAAAAGTTATCTAAACGCAACAAAACATTAAAACAATTTATTGAAGACTATAAATCAATGGGTTTTTTACCAGAAGCTATTACAAATTTTCTTGCTCTTCTCGGATGAAGCTCAAAATCAAATCATGAAATTATGAATATGGAGGAAATTTTTAAAGAATTTGATTTTGATAGAATATCAAAAGCTCCAGCTTTCTTTGATTTTAAAAAAATGTTATGAATTTCTAATTCATATTTTAAAAAAATTGATGAGAATAAATATTTATCTTTTGTTAAAAAATTTGTAAAAATTGATCCATCATTGTTTCCTGGACATTTTGACAATGTTTTATTAACTTTCAAACCTCAAATTTCATATGCAGAAGAAATTAATAATTTAATAACTGACACATTTTTAGGTGGGGTTGAAAATTTATCACAAGAATTAATTGAAGTAACAAAAACACCTTATTTCAAAACATGCGCTGAAATATTTAAAAATGTATTAAGTGAAATGAACGAAATAACTTTCGAAAATGCTTCAGAAATAGTCAACAAAGTAAAATTGATTTCTGGTTTAAAAGGAAAAGAATTATATCTACCGATGAGATTAATCGCTATTGGTAAAGAACACGGGCCAGAAATGAATAAAATTTTAACTATAGTTGGTAAAGAAAAAATCTTATCAAACATAGATAAACTACTTAAATAATATGAGATTGCAAAAAACTTCTTCTTTCATAAAAGATCCAATACACAGTGAAATTAATTTTTCCAGTCAAGATGCTTGGCTAAAAGAATTAATTGAGACTAAAGAGTTTCAAAGATTAAATAGAATTAGACAGCTAGGAATGTCATATTTAATTTTCCCTTCGGCTACCCATACTAGATTTTCCCATTCATTGGGTACTTATGAAACTACAAGAAAATTTATCGATAATTTAAATATTAAAAACTTAACTCCTAAAAAAAGAAAAACAATTCTTGCTGCGGCACTTTTACATGATATAGGACACGGACCTAATTCACATGCTTTTGAAAAATATACAAATATCTCTCACGAAACATACACTAAAGCAATAATTGGGACTAAAGGTACAAACATTTATAAAATTTTAGTTAAGAACGGTGTTAACCCAAAAGATGTTGTTGCTGTTTTAGATAAGAAAAACAAAAATGAATGAATGAATAGCTTAGTAAGTAGTCAGATAGATGCTGATAGAATTGATTATTTACAAAGAGACTCTCATTATACAGGCGCAACATATGGTGAAATCGATGCATCCATGATTGCAAAACGAGCAATGTTTATGAACAATCAAATAGTTTTTTCAACAAAAGCTATTTCCACTATTGAAAACTTATTAGTAGGTAGATTTCATATGTATGAACAAGTTTATGAAAATGTTCATACTATTGCAAATGAATGGATTATTCAACAAGTTATGTCTAGAGTTAAAGAACTATATAAACTTGGATACAAGTTTATTGATTACAATAATATGTTAGAGTTCTTTAAATCTTGATTAGATGACAAAGATTTTACAATTGAAGAGTTTTTGAAATTAGATGATTGAAACTTTAGTTGTCTACTAGATTCATTAAAACATGAAGTAGATCCTATTTTAAGACTTCTTTTAGCTGAAAGAGACACAAAAGACAAATTTATTTGTCTAGATTATACAAAAAAAGCTCATCAAAAAGCTCTTGCAAAAGCAAAGGCTTTACACTTACCAGTTAAGTACAATGTAGATGTAATTAAACATAAAGCAATCTGTTTGTATCATCCTAACAAACAACCAATTAAAATTTATAACTCATTAACAGGTAAAATTCAAAACTTTGATGAGTTAAGCAATTTGGTTCAAAAAGACCAATTTATTAAGAAAGAAAGAACATTATTAATACTAAATATTAAATTAATGTAAAAATATATAATTTTAATACTATAAATATATTAATTTATTTTAGAAAGCGAATTTAAAAGATGGACAAACACATTAATGAAATTGCTTATGAAATTGCTAAAGAAGAATACAAAGATCAAGTATTTTCTTTTGACAATTTGTGAAGCAAATTAGTAAAACACATTAAAGTTCCTTTAAAAGAACAAGCAACTCTTAAAGGTGAATTGTATTCTGAAATCATTCAAGACACAAATTTCTTATATTCAGGAAAACAAAATTGAAGATTAAGAGAATTTGTTACTCAAGATGAATTGAAGAAAACATTAGCAAATTCTTTATATGATTTTGACAAATCATTAACTGAAGAAGATTATGAAGAAATCGATTCACTAGCTGAACGTTTTGATGAAGAAACAGGAATGTATTATGATGAAGACGAAGAAGAAGCATTCCAAAATGTTAAAGATGCTGTTGAAGCAGAAGTTGATGAAGACGAAATTGAATAATTTATAAGGAGAAAACACAATGAGAAAAACTGTAAATATTAAATCAATGTTAAAAGATGCTGCTGCAGGACACTATGCAATAGCTCACATTAATATTAACAACTTAGAATGAATTAAAGGTGCTTTAGCAGCTGCTAAGGAAACAAACACTCCAATTATTTTAGGTGTATCTGAAGGTGCCGCTAAATACATGTGTGGTTTTAAAAACATCGTTGATATGGTTAACAATGTAATTGTTGCTATGGATATAACTCAACCAGTTGCTGTTCATTTAGATCATGGATCATATGAAGGAGCTATGGCTGCATTAAAAGCAGGATTTAGTTCAGTAATGTTTGATGGTTCACACTTACCATTTAATGAAAATATCAAGAAACTTAAGAAAGTTTTGTCTGCTGCTAAAAGACGAGGTGCATCTGTTGAAGCAGAAGTTGGTGCAATTGGCGGTCAAGAAGATGGAGTTGTTGGTAATGGTGAATTGGCTGATGTAAGTCAATGTGAAATTATTTCTAAATTACCAATCAGTTGTTTAGCTGCTGGTATTGGAAACATTCACGGTATTTATCCATCTAACTGAAAAGGGTTAAACTTTAAACGTTTAAGTGAAATTACAAGAGTATGTAAAAATAAACCATTAGTTTTACATGGTGGAACAGGAATTCCAACAGATCAAATTAAACAAGCTATTTCTTTAGGTGTTGCTAAGATTAATGTAAACACTGAATGTCAATTAGCTTTTGCAAAAGCAACAAGAGAATATATTGAACAAAAGAAAGATCTTGATACTAAAGCAAAGGGATTTGATCCTCGTAAATTATTAAAACCAGGTACTGAAGCAATCAAAAACATGGTTATCGAAAAATTTGAAATCTTTGGTTGCAAAGGAAAAGCTTAAGACAAATAAATCAGGCATTTGCTTGATTTATTTTTTTATTTTAATGTTTCATAAAGATAAACCACAAGATATCAAGAGGTGTTTATCTATGCTATTCCTGTTACCTATAAAAATTGTTCCTGAACTATTGCAAAAACTGAAAGCATCTCAGTTTATTTCTTTTGGTAGTGAATAAAAATGCATCCTCTTGATATCATGACACATATAAAAAGCACCAGCAGAAATATTTTGCAAGCTCTTAGAAAAAAATATCTCTTTAATTTTTACACAACCAAAAAAAGAGCAAACACCTATAGAATTTAGAGATTCGAATTTTGAAAAATCTAATTTTTCTATTCCTGTACAATATTGGAAAGCAAAGTCAGAGATAGATAGTAAGTTTTTTATACTTTTTTTATGCCAAATAATTTTTTTTAACGAAACACATGAATAAAACGCGATTGAATCTATAATTGAAATATCAGGCAAACAGACTTGTTTTAAAGATATACATTTATAAAATGTTTTTTTTGGTAACATTTTGTAATCTACTGATACATTAGATAAATTAATTGATGATAACGAACAACAATTTGCAAAAGCACCACTTTGCATTTTATTAATTTTTATTTTGTTAGAAATATCACCAGAAATTAAAATTGGAGAATTATATGCAAGATAATAATCTTCATTATCAACCTGATATATAGCGCATCCCAATACCGTATTTTTTTTAACATTTTCAACATATGATAGTTTATTAGAAATGTTTTTTTTCATACAAGCAATATTCTTAGTTTGAAGACACGAACAATCCATAAATGCTTGAGCATAAATATTAGATATTATTCCTTTAGATTTTAGGTCAAATCCTCGTAATGATTTGCAGCCAGCAAAAGCACCATCACCAATTGTTAATTGTGTCTTGTTTCCTATAAAAATGTGCAATAATGATGTACAGATATTAAAAGAATAAAGTTTAGTAATAAAATGGCCGTTGATTTCAATCACGATTTTTTGAATACCATCACAATTTCAAAAAGCATTATACCCAATGAATATTTGCTGATTTTGCTCGTTTGATTTTCAAATAATAGTCTTAATATTAGATGTTTTTTTAAATTCATTGCAATTATAAAAAGCTTTATCAGCAATTGAGAATATACCAAAATTAATTGAGTCAAAATTTAAGTGATTAAAAGTATTTTTAAAACCAATTATTACATGTTTGTTGGTGTAAAAATATTTATTGACATTGATAGAAGTAATATTTAAAATTTTATTCATATATTTTGTATTCATTAGCCATCATAAATCAAGTTTTAAAATAAATAAAAAAACTTAACTCATATATTCGTGTTTTTGTGGAAAATGGGGAAAAATAACTTCTGTATATAATCCCTAATTCAATCATTTTTTTATTATCATTATCATTTATTTCAAAATCACGATCAATTAATGGGTTATATAAAAGTAATCAAAAATACCAAAAATAAAACAGTAAAATATGAAACGATT
>CATEWF010000004.1 GCA_949527715.1 uncultured Mycoplasmatota bacterium
TGTCATTTCCCCATATTTACTCCAAAGTGGCGTAAAATAGGTTTTACAGTCTATAGAAAATTAAAAAAGCCCTAGAGATTCTAGGACCTTTTTTTGATTATTTTTTAATGGAGCGGGTAATCGGAATCGAACCGACATCAATAGCTTGGAAGGCTATGGTTCTACCACTGAACTATACCCGCTTAAAATGGTGCTGAAAGAGGGACTTGAACCCTCACGGTGTTGCCACCACAGGATTTTAAGTCCTGTGCGTCTACCATTCCGCCACTTCAGCATAAATGGTGTCCCACCGGAGAATCGAACTCCGGACCCCTTCATTAAAAGTGAAATGCTCTACCGCTGAGCTAGTGGGACATAATGGCTGGGTAGGTTGGATTCGAACCAACGCATGTCAGAATCAAAATCTGATGCCTTACCGCTTGGCTACAACCCAAACTGGTGGACGAGAGTGGATTCGAACCACTGAAACCGGAGGTGGCTGATTTACAGTCAGCTGCGTTTGGCCGCTTCGCTACCCGTCCATTGCGGACACTATACCAAATAAATATAGTATTAAAATTATAATAACAAATTAGTTTATAGACTTATTTTTTTACAAACACTTGATGTAAGAGTAAAAAAGAACCGTGATTGGCTCTTTTTTTATTATTAGTTTTTAATCTTTTCTACTTTAACTTTGTAAGGATTTTCAACACCGTGAACTTCAACTGTTGTACCTATAGTTTTATTTAAAATGGCTTTTGCTAATGGAGATAAGTTAGAAATTTTATTATTATCTGGATCTGCTTCTACTTCACCAACAATTTCATAAGTAAAACTTGTTTTTTCAGCAAAATCATAAATTTGTACTTTTGAACCAATCTTAACTCTAGCATTAACATCTTTTGGTTGATCTTCAATTACTTGAGCATAATTTAAGATTTCCTGAACTTCTTTAATTCTACCTTCAATTTCAGCTTGTTGATTTTTAGCTGCATCATAATCTGCGTTTTCAGACAAGTCACCTTGTTCTCTTGCTTCTTGTATTAATTTAATAACTGCTGGACGTTTAACGTCAATTAATTCACGAAGTTCTACTTCTAATTTTTCAATACCTTCTTTTGAAAGTAAATATTTTTTTTGTTCTTCCATGTGTTACTCCATTCTTTCAACAAATAATATGTTAATAATGTTGTTTAATTATAATAATTAAATTAACAATTTTATTAGTAAATTATGCCAGGATTAAAATGATTGGATAGCACAGTTTTTAATGGTGAATGAATAATCTGTTGATTTGTTTTATTTGCAGGATGTGTTATTGCTATGGCAAAATTACTTACAATGACATTGGAAAGTCTTACTAATAAAGTTAGAATTTCTAAAATTTTTATGGGTGGAGTAGTAATGTCATTAGTTACTTCATTCCCTGAATTAGTCGGTAGTATTTATGGTGCAATAGAAGGAGATCTATTGTTTTCAATATACAACGAATCCGGTTCAAATAGTATTCAAATATTTATATTGTCATTAACAATGATTGTTTTTTTCTTCATTGGTATAAGCAAGAAAGCCAATAAAAAGAAACCAAAAACTATAAGCGAAATATATGATCAATGTCTGGTTAAAATTGATAAAGAAAATAGAATTTTAATTTATTCATTATTATTGTTTTATTTGTTGTTTATGTTTTTTGTTCTAATACCAGATGTTGGTAAATATTGATACATTCCTGGATGAAACATATCAATTATTTCAATAATTCCTTTTGTGTTTTGAATAGCATTTATCATCTGAACATTATGCAACAAGACATCACATGTACATAATAATTCATCAAGTAATCAAAACTGTTTTGCAAAACTAAATAAATGACTCCTTTGACTACTTTTTATTCTATTTTCTTGTGGACTGGTATGATTTTCATATGTAAATTCTGGAGTTGTAGACAATATGAGTGTAATTTACAATATTCCCACTCAATCAGCAGCAAGTATTTTGTTAAGCATCCCTTCTGCACTACCAGAAACATTAACAATGATATTCTTATTTAAAAATAAACAATATTCTATGGGTTTTTCTGCCCTAGTAGGTAGTGGTTTAACGAATTCTTCTTTCATGTTTTATGTAGATAACATCTACAGAGAACCAATTTTTAAAGAATTTTTTAATTCATACAAAACTAGTGATGATCATAATTTGTATTTAAGTGCAATAAGAATGCAATATTGGATTCCTTTATTGCTTTTAATTTATTTATTTTTATCTCTAACAACAATAAAAAAAATAGCTAAATCAAATACTTTAGCTACTATAAATTTAAGTTTTATATCAATCAGTTATATTGTTGGATTTAGTTTAATTTCAACTTTAGTTCTTTAATTTTTTAAAAGTAAAAAGGTTATTAACTCAATTAATAAAAGTTTTGTCTACTTTTATTGAGTCATCAAAATGTGAACGAATGTATTGAAGAATATTATTTGTAAGTTCTTGTTTTGTGTATGGCGGACGAGAACCAAAATAATATTCATAACAAAGTTTAAGAGTATAAGAAGCTAGTGGCATTAATGATGGTTCTTTAAATAATTCTTTTTCAATAGTCTGTTTTATGTAAAAATAATATTGATCATTATCTAATTCAAAATTTGATTGTGAACTAATAATTATTTCTTTGTTTGTCATATTATTAAAAAAAGAAAAATCATGATTGATATCAGAAAGTTTGATTTGTTCTAATGCAAATATTTTTAGATCATTTGAAATTTGCTTATTTAAAAACATCTGATCTAATATAAGTAAGTCCATTTTATCTATTTCTGAACTAAATTTTGCCAAAAAAAAGCTTAAAACATTTACATTTAGTGATTTTCCATTATATGCTTCAGTTAACAATTGTGTTTTGTTCATTGCATTATATTTTTTTTCAATAGCTTCAACATTAACTATTTCTGATAGGCTAATATATAGTTGTTCAAAATTTTCCATATATTCTTGTGGAATGTATGGTGCAGCAATTTCTGCTGAAACCATATCTAAAGCTTCTTTATATTTTTTTTGATCTATAAGAAGATTAATCTCTTTTGTTCTTTCTTTGTAATAATCTTTTTTTGGCATTGTATTGTTCTCCTGATTTATTTAATAAATTTTGGTTAAAGTATTTTTCTAATTCATTATTTTTTAATTTTTCTTCAATTGATTTTGCTGTGAGAATTATTTTATTCTTTAAAGCATTTGGATAATTTAATATTTTCGAATTAGCAATAAATTCATTATTGTCTATTCTTATCAATTGATGATTCTTATCAAATGATCTATTAACATAATCTAAGTCAAAATCGATGTATTTAAGAGTTTCATTTTCATAATAATAAGGACTAGCTAAGTTAATATAAACTCTTACGTGCTGATTTCTTTTTTGATATATTAAATTAAATCATTCATTTTTAAAAAAATATCATATAGACGGTTCAATAACTTTCGATTGATAATGTTGTTTTGAACCAATTCGATTTGTAATAATTCTAGCACCTTGACTAGAAACACATATATATTCATCAGTGACTTCTAGAACAGTAGGGAATTCTCAAGTTCTATATAGTCAACCATTAAATTTGTATGCATGAATCGCTATTTTTTTGTTGATTGTTGGTTTTTCCATAAAAAGAGGTATATATTTTTTGCAAAGAAGGATAACACAATAATATTATTGGAATGTCTACTGCATAGATTAAGAAAATAATTTCTGCATTAATTACCATTGAAGCGTATCAATTTCCTGGAGTGTACCATATATATCCAGCAACTAAATGAAAAACAAATTTAATGGTAAATAAAATTAATATGATTAGTAATAAAACAATTAATTCAATTGCTATCTTTATTTTTTTATTATTGACCTTCTTTGTCAATAATTTTATTATAGGCAAAAAATAGATAAGTGGAAAAAATACATACAAAGGTAGAATGTATTCTAATAATAAATCTCAAAAATTAACCATTCCACTAGGAATTATTAATAGTACCCAAGGTGTTAATAGCAAAAAAGTTCATTTATATTTGTGAGATTTTATCATTAATATTCCTAAAATAAACACAACTATATAGAAATCTAATGGATAACCATTGAGTACAGGAATAAAATTAAAAATCGCTTTCATAATGAGTGTTAAACTCATTAAAATACCTATCAATGCTATATTAAAAATTGTTCTATTGTTTGTCATAAAAAAATATCTTCTGAAGTTGACACCGCAGAAGATATTACTTTATTTTTAAGCTTCCTCCGCAAGTGTTAACTTGATCAGGTGTGATGGTATGTCTCAACTACTTATTAAGTAGTACCCATGCTTTTAATCATTAAATGGGGCGGTTAATGGGACTTGAACCCATGAGTGCCTGAGTCACAGTCAGGTGCGTTAGCCAGCTTCGCCATAACCGCCATATGTAAATAAGATTATAACAATAATGCGTTAATTCTTAGTTACTTTGTTTATTTTGTTAAAATTATCTTTAATAATTTTCTTTAAATCGCAAATTGATTTAGGATGCTTAATTTCATTTATATATTTAATGGGTTTTACAACAATATTTGCTCCATAAAACTCTGGCAAATCATATCCTATTAAATGAACTTCAATTAATTGTCTCCCATTTTCAACATTTCTAATTGTCATTGATGAATCATATTGCTTTTCATAATTATCCATTGAAAGAGATGCTTTTGCAAAATAAACTCCAGGAAAAAATTTAAGAAGATTTTTACTTCGATAAAAATTTGCTGTTTTATAACCTAGTTTTCTTCCCAACTGTTTGCCTTTAACGACTTTCCCTTCTAAGACTATTTTTGTTATTAAGTCATTTTGTGCTTCCTCGATTTTTCCAGTAGAAATATATTCTCTTATTTTTGAAGTTGAATATCTTTCATTCCTTTGGACAACATCAACGTTAAAATATTTAGATAAATAATTCACATCCTTAAAGTCTGAACCAAACTTAAAATCTGAACCAACAATAATTTTTGTAGGATTAATTTCTTTTTTTAAGTATTTAACAAAAGCAGCAGCTTTCATATTTTTCTTTTTTAAATCGATTAAAAATACATCATTATCATTCTCAAATAAAAAAGAAAAAAAATGGCATTTTTGCTTAAAACTAAAAATAGAATTATGATTTTTTCTTGGTATATTTTTAAAAGTTAAAACTGTAGGATTTTTAGTTCTTTTAAAAAGCATTCAATGTCCATAATGTATTACCTCAAAACTGCCGATTATTAAATCGATTTCTTTTCCTTTTCAATTCTCCATAAATTATTGATAACAAACGTAATTACCGTTAGTGTCTTTAAATTTTCCACAACACAAAATAATGAAATCAACAAGAACTCAAATATGAAAAGCAATGAATGATATTCCCCAAAGAATTCATGGTCATGTGGGAAATTCATATAATTCACCTTGATCTGTAATTATTCTATGACCATTACATGTAAAGATAATTGCCATTATTAAAAAAGCAATAGTAATAAGTTTACAAATTAATTGTGGTATTACAAAACTTCATTTCTTAAGGAATATGTTGTGAGCACTTCATCCTCCTAAGAAAAAACAAAGAAGTACAGCAGTTATGTATTGCCCACTATCTTTGTTTTTAATTGGAGTGTGTTTTGCAACTTTTTGAACCATGATCAATTAAGCAGTTACTTTTTGACCACTTTTGTTTGTGAATTTACCGATTACTATCATAATGATGTCATAAATTCATCCAATACCAAATAATCCTAAAGTGAATAAGTAAAGTAATCCTGTACCAATTTTACCATTGTAAAATCTGTGAATACCTAATTCACCTAAAAAAATACATAATAATAATGTTACTAATCAGTTTGTTTTAACTTCAGCCATTTTTTTCTCCTTTTATATAAATTTATTATATGAAACAATATGGTTTTATATTAATGATTAAAATCAATCTCAATAATCTTTGAAAGTGTAAACGAACCAGATGCTGTTCTACACAAAGATTTTAAACAACCTAGGGTTTGAAGTTTTTCTCCTAGATCAAAGGCAAAGCTTCTTATATAAAAGCCTTTTGAAACATTCAATTCAATATTGATAATTTTCTTTTCTTCATCATAATTAAAATTATTAATCTTATTAATTTTAACTAAACGTGGTTTGATTTCTACTTCTTCGTTTTTTCTGGCATAATCGTATAGTTTTTTACCATTCACTTTAATTGCAGAAAATTTAGGAGGATATTGATAGTAATCATTTAAAAAATTTTCTTTTATTATTTTTAAAATGTTTTTTTCATTGATTTTACCAACCTCTCTTTTTTCTATAACTTTTCCTGTAATATCATATGAATCTGTCGATATACCCAATTGAATTTCTGCGATATATGTTTTGTTATCAAGTGTTAATGTTCCTAATTCTTTTGTTCCGTTATCCACCCCTATAACTAAAACACCTGTTGCATTAGGATCTAATGTTCC
The DNA here is from genome assembly GCA_949527715.1 of uncultured Mycoplasmatota bacterium. Lineage (GTDB taxonomy): Bacteria > Bacillota_I > Bacilli_A > Mycoplasmatales > Mycoplasmoidaceae > Malacoplasma_A. The sequence continues at coordinate 6,473 of CATEWF010000004.1, forward strand.
TGCGTGTCCAACTTTTTTGAAACCAAATTTTTTCTTAATAAATTGAACTACATCATTTGAAGTTCAATCTTTAGGCTTATTAACACAAAATACGTTTTTGTCTATTTGCATATATAAAATATATCATTTCTATATTATCATACTTAGCATTATAATTTTTTTAATATATGAGAGAGTTAGTCGGTGGAATTATTAAATCAAATAAAGTTTTTGATTTAATAAGAAATAATGACAGAATTTGTGTTGGTGTATCTTGTGGTAAAGATTCAACTCTTTTATTGCTTGCTTTAAATTTATATAAACAATATGTTAAAAACAAATTTAATTGAAATATAAAAATTTATGGAGTTCATATAAAAATGAATTTATTTCCAAAATTAGATTATTCGAAATATAAAGCATTTTTAAAGTCAAAAAAAATAAATTTTAGACTTGTTGAATCTAATATGAATGAAATTCTTCTAGCTAAAAAGAAAAAAGGTGTTATTCAATGTTCTTTGTGTGCTAAATTAAAAAAAGCTATCTTAGTTAAAGAAGCAAAAAAATTAAAATGTAATAAGATAGCAATGGCTCATCATGCTGATGATGCAATTGAAACTTTATTCATGAATATGATTCACGAAGGTAGAATTGCTACTTTTAATCCTAAAAACTATTTTGATAGGACTGATATGACTTTAATTCGACCTTTTTGTCTTATTAGAGAACAAGTAATTATTAAAGAAGCTAAAAAGCAAAAAATTCCTATTATAGAAAAGGATTGCCCAATTGATGGAACAACAGAGAGAACTTATATGAAAGGATTTTTAGATGAAAATTTTTATAAAAATAAAAAATTCTCTATGAGTTATGAAAATTTTTTAATATCATTATTAAACGGAAAGCAATCAAAATTATGATTCAATAACGCTGACAACAAAGATTTATTAAAAGATTACAATCAAAAATAAAATCTCAAGCATCCTTGAGATTTTTTTATTTAACTTGGTTTGTGATATGCATTAAATGACCAATAATCTGCAAATTCAATTCAACAACAGCAAGAATCAATAACTAATAACAATAAACAAAATAATAATATTGATCAGAATATGTAATGGAATATTCTTGAATAATATACTCCGTTAATTCCAATAAACCAAGAAGTTATTAAAAACAATATAGGTAAAGTAGGGAAAATAATCGAAATGTAAGAAAGTATCATTCCTGCAAATAAAGTATCATGTGCAGATTTAAATGCTAATGGTCCACCATTAATATTTTTTAATAATTTATTTGCTTCAACAATATAAAAAATTTGAAAAGCATATAAAACCGCAATAACCAAAAAGATAATAGATCAAATAAAAGCTAATTTTCTACCATTAGATAATCATCCTTCTACTTTTACACCTAAAGATGTAGTTGCAGCTTTAAAACCTCTTTTCTTTTTTGTCTTAGAAAATTTTTCAAAATTAATTTCGGGAGATTCTTCTGGCTGATCAGCACTAACCTTTTTAGTAGTTGCTGGTGTCTTTTCTGGTTCTGTAATTGCAGGAACTACAGATTTAGAAAAACTACCAACGTTTTGGTTGATGTCATTAGAATCTGGTTCAATTTTTAATTTTGTTTCTTTATTATCTTCCATAAAATGTATTATTTATTTTAATCTAAATATATGATAATTTGTTATTTTTCTTTTTTATGAATTTCATTTATAAGTTTATCTATCTTTAAAGAATTTTGAATTGTCATGTCTTTTTCAAACAAAATATCAGGAATTTTTCTAATATTCATATTATGAGCAAGTTGATCTCTAAACACACCTTTTGCTATGTTTAATTGCTCTACAACCTTATCTAGCATTTTCCCATCATAATAATCAACATTAACAATTATTTTTGAATAATCATCAAGTAATTTTACATGAGTAAAACAAGACATTCTTAATAACTTGTCATTAATTGAATTCTTTAATGCATGGTTTAAGTTGTTAAGAATTTCTGATTCAATTTTCTCATGCTTGTGATTAGCATATGACATATATTATTCTCCTAATATTTTTTGAACAATTTTATATGTTTGGATAATGTCTCCAACTTTAATATCATTGTATTTTTCTAATACAATCCCACCTTCCATACCAGTTGTAATTTTGTTAACAACTTCTTTAAGGTGTTTCATTGAACTAATACCAGTTTTGCATATAACTGCTCCATCTCTTAAAACACGAGCTTTATCATTTCTATTAATTTCACCATTTAATACTTGGCATCCGATAATTGTTCCAACTTGAGAATGGTGTCAAATTTGTTTAACTTCAGCTTCACCAGTCTCTTCTTCAATCATTATTGGATCTAATGTACCAGTTAATAATTTCTCAATAGATTCTTTCAATTTATAAATGATATCAAAGAAGTAAATTTTAACTTTTTGTGAATCTGCTATATCTTTTATATTTCTAGATGGTTTAATATTAAACCCAATAATAATAGCATTTGATGCTTTACCAAGTTGAACATCAGATTCACTAATTCCACCAACTGCTGTTCTTACAAGTGTAAGTTTGGTTCCTGGTATATCGATTTTTAATACCATTCCTTTAATTGCTTCAAGAGAACCATGAACATCAGTTTTCAAAATTACATTTAGTAATTTTTTACCTTCAGAATTTTTGTGCATTTCTTGATCAAATTGAAATTGTTTTAATTTTTCATTTGCTTTTATTTTTGCAGCAATGTCTTTTACATCTTTTTCATTTATGCTAACTACAAAGTGATCTCCAGCAGCCGGAACATCATTAATTCCAACAACCTTAACCGGTTGAGATGGCATAGCAACCTTTACCTCTCTATTGTTTTCATCAAGCATAATTCTTACTCGACCATAAACTCCACCAATGATAATGAAATCTCCTTTTGCCAAAGTACCATTTTGTACTAAAACTGTAGCAACAGGACCTAACCCTTTATCTAGTTTTGACTCCACAACAACTCCGGTTGCTAAACGATCTGGATTGGCTTTATATTCATTCATTTCAGCGATTAGTAAAATGTTTTCTAATAAATCTGAAACATTTGTTCCCTTAAGAGCTGAACCTTTGATTGTAATTGTTTCACCGCCCCATTCTTCAGCTGTTAAACCTTTTTCAGATAATTGTGACATTGCTAAATCAGGATTCGCAGCAGGTTTATCAATTTTATTTATAAACACAACAATAGGAACTCCAGCAGCTTTAGCATGATCAATTGCTTCTTCTGTTTGAGGTTTAATTCCATCATCAGCAGCAACAATTAAAATAACTATGTCAGTTACATTTGCCCCACGTGCTCTCATTTCTGTAAAGGCTTCATGCCCTGGAGTATCAATAAATGTAATTTTTTTATTTTTATACTCAACTTGATAAGCACCAATGTGTTGTGTGATACCTCCCGCTTCACCAGATACAATATGAGTTTTTCTGATATAGTCTAATAATGTTGTTTTACCGTGATCAACATGACCCATAATTGTAACCACAGGAGGGCGTGGTTTCAATTTTGAAGGATCATCTTTAATATTTAAATTTTCCAAAATATTAGTTTCATCAATTGAAACTTGCTTTTGAAAATCGTAATTAAATTCTAAGCATAATTCACCTATTTGATCTTCTGATAATAACGTATTTAAATTTAACATTTTTCCTTTAAGGAAAAAATATTTAAGAATATCAGAAACTGGTTTGTTAATTTTCTTAGAAAATTCATCAACAGTTAATGGAGAGGAAAAAATGAAAACACCATTTTTTATTCCTGTGTCTACTTTTTTAAATTGAGACTTTAAGTCAATATTTTGTCTTGTATCATTTTTCTTAAAGTTTTTAAAATTCTTTTTCATTTTTTACCTCCTTAATATATGAAAAGTTAAAATTAAAAAAGAACAAAACTATGCAATTTTGTCTTCTTCTTGTTGTTTATCTTCTTTATGAGAAGATTTTGTGTGTTGATTAGGTGTTTTAAAATTATTTAAATCTGACAAGTCGATTTTTCAAGTATCAAATTTATTTAAAACATCATTATTTGATTGATATTTATTAAATGTGCTATCAAATGTACGTTGTTTTAAAGATTTCATATCAATTCTTTGATATTCTAATCCTTCTTCATTAGCATCTTTAATTGTTTTAACTTCAACATTCGCATTTAACATTTTTGAAACTAATTTAACATTGTTTCCGTGTTTTCCAATTAAAAGCGCAAGTTTTTCTGGTTTGCATATTAAAATTACATTTCTTTTACTAATAGGTTCTTTTGGTTCTTCTAATTTAACACCAGCAATTTCAGCAGGAGAACAAACATTAACAATGTATTTTGAGAAATCATCTGTATATTCAATAACTTCAATTTTTTCATTATTAATTTGTTCACTTATAGTTTTAATTCTTGAACCTCTTACACCAATTACAGTCCCTACCGGTTCAATACCAGGTCTGTGAGAAATTACAGAAACCTTAGTTTTAAAACCAGCAATTCTAGCAATATCTTTTATTTCAATTAATTTTTCTTGAATTTCAGGAATTTGAAGATTTAAGAAATATTTTACTAATCCTACATCTGCACGAGATAAAATGATTGGTCATCCTTTAGATTGTTCTTTTATGTCTTTAATGTAAAAACTATATTTTTGACCAGGAATTAATGTTTCTCCTGGAATTTTTTCAGAATTAGACAAAAAACCAAATGTTGTACCTAAATTTACAATGACAAAACCAGATCTTGAGTCAACTTTTTCAACTTCGGCCTGAATGACTGTTTGAAGTTTTTCTTTTCATTCTTTGAAAACTTGAACATTTGATTGAATAGTAATATTACTTTTAAATATTTGCAAAATGTGTGAAACTATAGAACGATCTAATTTAGACAAATCGATTGGTTCTCTAATTTCTTCTCCAACATTTACATTTTCATTAATTTTCTTTGCATCTTCTAAAAGAATTTCACAATAATCATTAAAATCATCATATGGTTCAACAACTTTTAAAAGTTTATTAACTTCTAGTCTTTTATTATCAATATCAACAATTACTTCAACAATTGTTTCTGGATATTCCCTAACATAAGCCTTAGTAATTGCATCTTTTAAAGCATCAGAAACATTGTCACGAGGAATTCTCTTTTCATCAGCAATTAATTTAATGTGATTGATTAATTCAACATTAGCATTATTCATTTTTTTCTCCTTATTTATTTAAAAGAAGGAAGTTGAAATCCAACTTCCTCCCTAATGTTTGTTATATTATATACAATATTCTAATGTTTAGTCATTTTTTATTAGCAAAACACTGACTTAAAATCAATACTTATCTTTTATAAAATTAACTAAATTGCACTATAAGTCATTAGTTAAACAATATAGTGTTTTGCTAATCTAAGTTACTAGAAAATTTGCTTTTTACTTAGTAAAAATAATTTATTGAGTAAATGTTCAACCTGTTGGGAATCCTTTACTTTCTAATCATGTTTTTAAATTATTTAAATTAATACCTGATGTTGAACATTTAAAAGTTCCACCACTTGGCACAGAAGTAAAGGCATCTGAAACAATACTCACCGTTGTTGAGTAATCAGTAGGTAGGTTTCAAAGTATTGTATTTAAAGCTGTACATCCTGAAAAAGCAATAGTTTGAATAGAAGTTAATCTAGTACATCTCGATAAATCAACAGTTCTTAATGTAGTACAATCTTTAAATGCGTATCGTTCAATAGTAGTTATATTATCTGGGAGAGTTATAGAGTTTAATGCTCCTCTATTGCATGCTTGAAAGGCACCGTTTCCAATCGATCTTAATTCTGTACAATTTGTTAGATCAAATGATGGAACATATCAACATTGATAAAAACAATAAGTTTTTAATCCTGTTATACTGCTTGGGAGAATTATAGGTGAAGTAATACCTCTACATCTAAAGAAAGCATAACCATAAATTGTTTCTAAACTATTTGCATTAGAAAAATCAACAGAAGTTAATGCAGAATCCTGAAAAGCACTACCACCAATTGAAGTACAATTAGAATTATCAGCAAAAGTTAAATTTTTAATAAATGATGGTATTAATGATTTGTCGTCACTATAAAAAGCATTATCACCAATACTTGTTATATTACTCATAATTTGCATAGTATTGTATGTACTATATCCAGATGAGTCATTAATAAATTCATCAGTAAATCCTGCTAGTATTGTTTTTTCAGTATCTGCATATTTATAGACAGTATCTGGCAAAATAGTATTAGATATAGTGATTGAAAATTCATCTGTTTGGTAAGACAAAGCTACACCATAAACTGTTGCATTTGCTGTAATTTTAAATTTGTAAGTACCACTAGTTGTACATTTACCACTAATAACACCTGTATCACTATTAAAACTTAATCCTGATGGTAATGAACCTTGTGATATAGTAAAATTCAACCCATGATCATCTTTATTTACTATTACACCAGTATCAGTTTTAATATGTCCATTAAGTTCTTGAGTAAGTACATCTGTAGTAGTAGATCTTATTTCATCATAAACACCAACATCTGATATTAATGAAGAAGGAATCTTCGGGCCAATAGATGAAGTAAATCCATCTATTTGACTAGTTAATGTTTTACCATCGACTAATGCAGTAAAAGTTACTATATATTGTTGAGAATTAGTTTCTTCTGTTGGATTGCCACTAATGACACCTGTTGTTTGGTCAATAATCAATCCATTTGGTAAACCAGTACAAGTGAAAGTTACTCCACTCACAGATTCTCCTGTGTCGGTTTTTATGTGTTCTAAAAGAGATGAGGTTGGAGTTATTGAATCATCTACATTTCCTGTAATGTTACCAGGAATTGTATCACTATCACATTCCAGTTTTGTTGGATTAACAGTAATAGTAAATGTGTTGGTGCAACCTTCTAAAGACTTACCATCAACGTTAGCAGTAAATTTTATTTGAAAATTAGCATTAGTAGGTTTCTTAGTTAAAGTACCACTAATAACACCAGTTGTTCGATTAATAGTCAATCCTGTTTGTTCTGTTAAACTTTCACAAGCGAAAGTAACACCAGTTACAGAATCACCTGTGTCAGTTTTGATGTGTTCTGAAAGAGATCTGTTGGAGAAATTTCACTATTTAGATTTCCTGTAATGTTACCAGGAATTGCATCAGTATCGCATTCCAATTTTGTTGGATTAACAGTAACAGTAAAAATGTCAGTATATCCCTCTAAAGATATACCACCAATAGTAGCTACAAATTTAATTTTAAATTCTGGGTTAGTAGGTTTTTTAGTTAAAGTACCACTAATAACACCAGTTGTTCGATTAATAGTCAATCCTGTTTGTTCTGTTAAGTTTTTGCAACTGAATATTACACCACTTACATATTCTCCTTTGTCAGTTTTGATGTGCTCTGAAAGAGATGAGGTCGGAGAAATTTCACTATTTAGATTTCCTGTTATGTCTACAGGAATAATATCACTATCACATTCCAGTTTTGTCGGCTTTTTAGAACTACTACAACTTGTAGTTGTAAATGGAAGAGTTGTTAATAATCCCCCCCCCCAGAGAAATTGATGCAATTATTTTAATTAATTTAGTGTTCATAATTTTAATAGTCTACATTATTATAACTTTTTAACAATGTGTTACCTATACAACATAATATAAATATTATTTTTTTAATTAGTAGCTGCTTGTCATTTGTCTGACAATCCACACTTTTCATGCAAGTAGTTGATAAAGTCTTGGTATCCTTCAGGTTGACCATTCATAAAATGAATGTAGTGAATTTGACCATCATCTACAATATTACCAAATGCTTGTGTAGTTCATTCTGTGTACACAGTTGGAATGTCAGTAAATCATATTTCGCTGATTTCTGTTTGAGTAAAAGCATAATCGTCAATGGACTTTATTGATGCAGGAAGATAAAGTTTAGAAATTACATCATTATTTAAACAATTATCAATAGTTGTTAATTCTGTACAATTTGAAAAATCATATATTTCAAATGGTTGTGGAGTTTCTTCACCACTTAAAGTAAATTTATCAATTGAAGTTAATTCAGAGTTTTTTTCAAATGATAATTTTTTAACAAAATTTCATTTCTCAGTTATAAAAGAAGGATTGGCAGACGAAAAAGCACCATAAGGTAAACTTGTAACAAAATCAGGAATTTCGATTTCATCATATCCATCATTTTTAAGTGAAGTAATTCACTCATCTCTTAGATCTTCTCTAACTCCATAGCAACGTGTGTCATTAATGTTCAAATAAATTTCAGGTATTATATTGACACTTTTAATTTTCAAGAAAAAACTAATCTCATTTGAAGTTACACTACCTGATTTAGCAGTTAGTTTTACATTATGTTCGCCAGAAGTCTTTGCTTCAGTAGTTGCATCTCAACATAGTTCATATGCGTTATTAAAAGGTTTAATATGTAATCATTTAGGAGCTGTTTGATTGTCAAATTCTAATGTTCAATCGACAGATTGACTTGCTTGCCAAGGTAATACAACTGCTTTAATTGATTGTTGTTCGAATTGTCCTTGTGAAAATGGATCAATTTCTATTTGTTTTATATCAGTTGAAACATTAATTGAAGTAATCTCTGGTTGGGTTAATGAAATGCTTAAAGGATTATTAAGTCTACCATAAGAAGAAGAATTTTGTGCTTGTATACGTATCGAATGTCTTGTCATTTCACTTGTTGTTGCTGGTAAATTTGTAGCATCACAAACAAGTATTCCTGAATATTCGTCAGTATAGTCTTTTTTTATTGACAATCAATTAATCTTTTTGCCAGTAGAAGCATCAAAAAAGAGTCATGTAAGATCATTAATTTTAATTGGGTTTTTATTGTTGTCAATTACAGAAAATAAATGAGTATATGGGCCTACACCTTGATCCTCAGTTGCACTACCAGCTACAAATGACAATTGGTAGGAATTACCAGTCAATGAATTGTTATACATTACTGTAAATTCTTGTTCTTTTGGTTCTTGGGTGTTACAACTAGTTATAAAAGGAATTGATGCAACAATCCCTAATCCGCAAGTAATACTTGCAATAGTTTTAATTAATTTTTTATTCATATTGTTATATTCTACTTCCTGGTATGAATATTTATATTCATTTTCTTTTTTTGCAACAACAAAAAGTCATTAGTAACTTCTCTAGCATATAAAAAGTCCGATAGCTAGACTCAAAATTGGTTTTAAACAAACATTTTTAGGAAATCAACACTATGAACATCAAAAACGTAGCGTATGATAATTTACATATTTGTTAACTTTGTTAAAAAAAATAAATTAGTTTAAAACAAATATAGACAAATAATTTAAAAATAATTTGATATTTGTATTAAAACAATGATAATTGGTTATCTTCCTGCAAATCATCAAGTACACCCATTGATTCCAGTGTTTCTAAAATTGTTTTAGAAATTTTTGTACGAGACATTAGATCTTCTTTTGATGCAAATGGACGTCTAGTTCTTTCATTAACTATTGATTCTGCACCAACATCACCTAATTTATCAATCTTATTGAATGGAATAATAATACTGTTACCATCTATTACAAATTGTTTTGCTAATGATTTGTTTAAATCTGGTTTTTTAACCTTAAATCCTCGTAAATACATTTCAAGAGCAACTTCATATATTGAAACTAAATCTTTTTCTTTATTTGTAACAGTTTTTTTAGTAGATTTGTCATTTAATCTTTTTTTAATGTCTATGATTTTTTCTTTGATAACTTCGATTCCTGAAGTAATTGTATAAATATCAAAAACTTCACATCTAATACTAAAATATGCAGCATAAAAAGCTAAAGGATAATGTATTTTAAATCATGCAATTCTTCATGCCATAATAACATACGCTGTTGCATGTGCTTTTGGGAATAAATATTTAATTTTATTACATGAATCTAGGTATCATTGAGGTATGTTAGCGTTGCGTAAATCTTCAATATATTTTTCAGGAATTTTTCTTCCTTTTCGAACACTTTCCATTGTTTCAAAAGCAATTGAAGGATTGACTCCTTTATTAATTAAATAAACCATGATGTCGTCACGACACGCAATCACATCTGACAATGTCATATTCATTTTTGAAATCAAATCTTCAGCATTTCCTAACCAAACATCAGTTCCATGTGACAATCCAGAAATTCTGATTAAGTCAGCAAAAGTTTTTGGTTTTGTTGCACATAACATTTCTCTAACAAAACCAGTGCCAAATTCTGGTAATCCGGTTGAACCAACTTTTTGATTTAAAAAATCCTCTGATTTAATATTCAATGAGTCCAATGAACTAAATAATTGCATTACTGCTTCGTCATGGAAAGGAATTGTTTTTGGATCAATATTTGTGATATTTTGCAACATTCTTAAAGTTGTTGGATCATCGTGACCAAGAATATCAAATTTTAATAAATTATCATGAAGACTTTCAAATGCAAAATGTGAAGTAAATCAATTTTGAGATTTGTCATCTGCGGGATAATTGTAAGGAGAAAAATCAAAAATGTCCATTTCTTTCGGAACAATAATAATTCCTCCTGGATGTTGTCCTGTTGTTCTTTTTACATCAACACATTTGCTAACTATCCAATTAATTTCAGATTGTCTTGGAGGGTTGTCTATTTGTGATTCTTCAAAATAATTCATTACATAACCATATGCTGTTTTTGAAGCTACTGTAGCGATTGTTCCAGCTCTAAATGCATGCTCTTTACCAAACATTTCTCGAATAAATTCGTGTGCTCTTGGTTGATATTCTCCAGAAAAATTAAGATCAATATCTGGTACTTTTTCTCCATGAAAACCTAAAAACGTTTCAAACGGAATGTTGTGACCATTGCCTAAAATTGGTTGTCCGCATTTAGGGCAAAGTTTTTGTGGTAAATCATACCCGTCATCAACATTATTATTAAATATGCTAGTTTTGCAATGAGGGCATAAATAATGTGGTGGCAATGGGTTAACTTCAGAAATATTCGAAAGATATGCAACTAACGAAGAACCAACAGATCCTCTTGAGCCCACTAAATATCCATCATCTAATGATTTTTTAACTAATAAATGTGAAATTCAATAAATAATTCCATAATTGTTGCTCACAATTCCATCTAATTCTCTTTTTATTCTCTTATCGATTAATTCTGGTAATTGATCTCCATATAATTTTTTGGCGTTTTCTCAAACAATAGACTGAAGTTTTTCTGTTGCATCAGCAATTTTTGGAGCAAATAAACCTTTTTTAAGAGGTTTAATATCATTAGAAATCAAATTATTAAACTCAATTGAATTATCAATTACAATTTCGTTAATTAATTTCTCATCTTGTAGAAAAGCAAATTCATCCAGCATCTCTTGTGTAGTTCGAAGGTGCAAATCAGGAATAACTTCTGTTGTTGAACTACCATATTTATAAAATCTGTGTCTTTTACCACCTAATAATTTGCTATTTACATAAACTTTATATGCTAATTGATCTGTTTTATCTAAATAGTGCGCATCACTAACTGCAACTACTTTTTTATTTAATTTTTTTGCTGTTTGAATGATCTTTTTTATTGTTTTTTTGACATTATTAGTTGATATGTTATTACTATCAATTTCATTTAAAAGATTTGCAGGTGGAGCTACAAATATATAGTCATAATATGAGATTGCTTTTTCTAATTCACTATCAAGTCCATTTAGAGCGCTATCTCACACTTCCCCTTCCGTTGGTGAAGAAGCAATTATTAAATTATTTCTAACTTTATCAATTTCATCAACAAAAACTCTTGGTGTACCAAATAAATTTTTTGTAAAAGAATAAGAAACAATTTTATAAATTTCTCTAATACCAGTTTGGTCTTTAACATACAAGTTCGCATACGTTCTAAATTGTCTTGAATATAATTCTTCTGATTGCAATGTGTTAATTTGATCCAACGTTAAAATGTTTTGTTCTTTTAAAACGTATTGAAAAATATTTCAGACTTTGTTTAAAACTTCTGCATCAAAATCAGCACGGTGAGCAATTTCATCACTATAGTCAATTTTATATTTTCTACAAATTGCACCTAAAGTGTGTTTAAACAAATCTTTATGTATGGTACGAGATACTTGCAAAGTATCTATTAAAGTGTTTTTAATTGGATCAAACCCGTTTTGAACTAATTTCTTATTCAAAAAACGGTAATCAAAGTTAATACCATTATGCGCTACAAGAACAGCATCACCTATTCATGTAACAATTTCCTTTAATGCTTGTTTAATGCTTTTAGCATCTTCAAGCATTGCATCAGTAATATGTGTTAATTCAATAATTTTAGAAGGCAATGGCTTTGACGGTTTTATAAACATGTCAATAGTATCAACTATTACTCCGTTTTGAACTTTTACTGCACCAAATTCAATAATATCTTCATATTCATTAAATAATCCAGTTGTTTCTAAATCAAAGACAACATATGATGCTTCAGATATTTTTTGTTTTGTTGGGTTCAATACAAGTTGAATTTGTCTATCCATCTTATCTATCTCAACACCATAAATAATTTTTTGATTTAGTTTTGATGATGCTGACATTGCATCTGGAAAGGATTGTACATCATATCTGTCAATTACAGAAATTGCACCTCATCCGTATTTTTTTGATCTTTTAACTAAGTCATTTGGACTAATCAGACCATCAAAAGCAGACATTTTAGTTCTTGCTAATAATTCAATACGTTTTTTAATTGCATTATCTTTATAGTCTAATTCTTCATTTTTCTTACATTTTTGAAGTTTTTGTACTAATCCTGTAAGTTCGTTACCAGCATATGAATCAATCTGTAGATCAACTTTTGCTTTAACTCAATCACCAATCTTTATACTGTCAAGATATTGTTCTGGTAAATTTGATTTTCGAAAAGAATTGTTAGATTTTCCAGCAAACGCCTTAATAGTTATTGCACTATTATGATCAGTGATAGAGAAATGATAAATTGATATCCCCTTTCTTGTACTAGCAACTTTTTTCTCAAAAACTTCTCCAGTAATAACTGCAACTCTCAATTCTGGAAGAAGGTCTTTAATTGGAGTAATTCTTGTATTACCAATTTCATTGTCTTTTTTTACTGCTGATAATGGATCTAATAAAGAGAATTTTTGATCTTTAATAATTTTTTCAAGTTTTTTTTGTTTTGCAATTTCAATTGATTGTCTTTCTTTATCTAGTTCATAATCAATTTTTGTACATTTTAAACCAATGCTATTGAAAAAGTTTTTTAATAAAACTTCATTTCTTTTCAACTCTTGAAGTTCTGTATTATTAAAATATTGAAAGATAATAAGACCGTCATCGGTAGTAATTAATGGAACAGAAATTAAAAAATTTTTCAGCGTTAAATTCGCATTAATTTTTTCTTCTGTAAAATACTTTAAATATTCTTTAAGAATTTCATTAGAAAATTCTATGTATTTATCTAACTTGACATCTATTAAAAGTTGATTTTTTCATTTGTTCTTTTGGATTTCAATTTTTTTGAATAAATGGATAGGTAAGGGTTTTTTAATTTTCAAAAAAACTTTTATTTTGGCGCTTTTATCGTTTGGTAATAAAATTTCAAAATCACTATGATCTTTTAATAAATCATAATCTTCTTTTAATAAGATTTCACCATTTACAAAAAACGTCTCAAACTTATCCATATACTACCAATTTAATCATTTAACAAGAATACTACTTACAAATATATAAACCATTAAAAACATTCCTATTAAACTTAATATTGTCTCAACTTTTTCTGAAATTTGTTTTTTTGTTTTTTGAGTATATATTCTTTCAACAACTTTTCAACCATCCAATGGAGGAAATGGAATTATGTTAAATACTGCGGTAATTAAATTCATTAATATTAATAATTGAAAAAAAATTAATCCTCAATTGTTGTTTCCGGCTAATTCTGGAATATCAACAAAAATATTTGAACCACTACCGCCTTTAAACACCATACAACAAGCAATCGCTTTAATTGATAATCCCAATGAAACAAAAGGATTCATCATTTCAAAATTATTAGCTTTAAATGTCGCTCAACAACATGGTCAAAGAATTAAAAAAGACAGAAAATTTACGCTAACGCCAGCAATCATTATCAAAATGTATTGTCAAGTTTTTGTTTCTTCCAATAATTTTTTGCCTTGTGGAACAGGAGCCATATATCAGCTATAATTTTTATCTTCTAATTCATCTGCATATAAACTTCTTAATTGTTTACTATCAAATAGCACATAAGCTACTAACGGAATTAATTTAAGTGATACTTTTAATCCTGATTTAGTTGTTTTTGAAACTAATTTTGGTCCAATACCAATAGAAACTTCTTTTACATTCACTTTAAAAAAGACACCTACAAAAAAATGACCCATTTCATGAATTGATACCGTAAATAAAAGCATTAGTATTGCTATTAAATACATTAAGAACGTTTGTAAACCATTAGACATAATTCTATTTTTTGTAATTATGAACAAATTTACGAGTTAATTGATCAATAATGTAAACTTGTTCAATACTAGTTACTTTAATAATTTTAATCTTATTAATTGCAAAATTAATAACTTTAATTATTTCGTTAAATCTTATCTTTTTTCGTTCAAATAATTTTATTGCCTCTTCATTAGCAGCATTTATCACTATAGAAAGTGAATTATTTGGATTTTTAATGATTTGTTGTGCTCAAGCAATTGGCAAAAATTTCTTTTTATCAATAAAATCAAAATGTAAGCAAATATTGCTAAAATTTAATGGATTAACTTGAGATTTAATTGAGCTATTAAAACTAGATAAAGCAAGCTGTATAGGCAATTTCATATCTGGATTACTCATTATAGAAATAATTGAATTGTCTTTTAGCTCTATCATGGAATGAACAATTGATTCAGGGTGATAAATTGGAATAATATTTCTTGTATTAAATAATCAAAAAGCTTCAATTATTTCAAAACATTTGTTCATTAATGTTGCACTATCAATTGAAATTTTTGGACCCATATTCCAGTTTGGGTGTTTAATTGCTTGGTTATATGAAACGGTTGAAGTATCTTTGTTTTTATAAAAAGGACCGCCAGATGCTGTTATATAAATAGTTTTTAGTTGTTCTTTCCTTCCTAAAAGTGCTTGATAAATAGCAGAGTGCTCGCTATCTATAGGAAAAATTTGAACTTTGTTCTTTTTTGCAGCAGACAAAACAAATTTTCCAGCTACTACTAGTGATTCTTTATTAGCTAATGCTAGATTAATTTTATTTTTGATAGCTAACAATGTTACTTCTAACCCAGCAAACCCTATAATTGCATTAACAATTAAATCAGGTTTTGTTTTAGATATTAATTCTTGAAAAGAATTAACATTAGATAATTTTTTATTGATTGGTGAATAATAATGCTTTATTTTTGTATCTTTGATAATTGCAATTCCTTTTTTGGAATTTTTATAAAAAGAAATACCAACAAGTTGATATTTTAATTTTTTTATAACATCAATTGTTTGAACACCAATTGAACCGGTAGCCCCAAAAACAAGTATTCTCATATCTACATACAAGCAAACAATAATTTTAAACTTTCGTCATGACAAAATGAAAAAATAAAGCAAGCAACACAATAGAAAATTAATATAAAAAATAATGCATCTATTCTATCCATGATTCCACCGTGTCCAGGTAAGAAATTAGAAAAATCTTTTATACCATTTTGTCTTTTTATCTGACTAAATGCAAGATCACCAAAAGTATTAAGTAATGTTAATATAAATGAGGCTGCGAACATGATCAATCATCAACCGGTGTTTGAGATCATATCATAATCTGCAAATTCACGTTTACCGAAAACTAATAATTTTATTTGTTCGTTAGGAGAATATAAACCAAGTAACCCCAACAATAATAGTGTCCCCATAAATATAGACACAGCAAAACCTTCTCATGTTTTATTGGGAGAAATTTTTGGGCACATTCTATGTCTACCAAACAAACTACCACCAATATAAGCAAAAGTATCGGTTATTCAAGTAACCATAATTAAATACAATAGTGTAGTAAAGAATTTAAAAATCATGATATATGCAATGAAAAAAAAGACCAGTGGAAGAAGTGTTCCAACAATTGGATAAGTTATTCTATTAAACAATGAATTGTGTTTTTTTTTGATTGATAAAAATAAAAGTTCTGCAAACAACAAAAATAAGGAACAACAAATGATACCTAAAAATATATTTCTACATATTTCAAATGAAGTTTTAACATCAAACCCATAAATATGTGGAAATAATGAAACTGTACTAATGAAAGAACTTAATAATGTTAAAATTCCTATATAAATTTTGTGTCCAATTGGTATATTTTTTAAATAACACTTAACTAATTCAATGGAGCCTAAAAATAAAACAATAGAAATCGAAATTAAAAATAATATACCAAAAACAAGTAATGCTTCTTTAGGCATAGAAAATCACGGATTCTCAATTGAAGATAACATACCTAAAACCATAATGAGAATAGAATACAAAACAATAAAAACAGAAGTTTTTGCTCGTGAACTAAACTTACTCTTTTGCTCGTCTGAAATTTTATTTATATGGATATGTATATTCTTGTTCATTAAATTTTACCAAAACGACGATTTCTCTTTTTATATTCTATTATATTTTTTTTAAGAATATTAATTGTGTAGTCTGGTCACAAAGTTTTTTCAAAAACGAATTCCGAATAAGCAAGTTGACATAATAAAAAATTACTAATTCTTTTTTCACCGCTTGTGCGAATTAACAAATCAATATTAGGAATATTGGATGAAATCAATTTTTTTGTTGTTTTGAACTGATTAATATCTTTTAAACCACTATAGTTAAAAACAATATTCAATTTTAGACCAGAATTATTTTTTGTAGATTTTTGCGCAACTAATATTTTATCAACAAGTTTTTTTGATAATTTATTTTTAAAACCAGTTCAAACAAATTTAATGTTTTGTTTATTCAAGTCACCTATTAATTCTTTATTTAGACTATTTTCAAATAATTTTAGTAAAAAATTGACTTCTGCTTTGGGTCTTTGTCAATTTTCTGTACTAAATGCAAATACTGATAATCAATCAATTTGCATTTTTGTATTAATTATGTCTTTAATTAAATGTTTTAGTGTTTCTAATCCTTTTTTATGACCAAAAGTTCTAGGCTTGTTATGAGATTTTGCTCATCTACCGTTGCCATCCATAATGATAGCAACATTTATTTTTTTATTTAAAGACATAATTAAATTTTCATTAATTCTTGTTCTTTGGATTGGAAACTCGCTTCTAAATCGTTATTATATTTTTTGGTAATTTTATTTAATTCTTCTTCAAAATAACGAATCACATCTTCACTAACACCTGAAAGTTTTTTATATGTTGTTTGAACGTTCTTTCTAACATTACGAATTTTTTCTTTTGTTTCTTCTAAAATAGCCTTAGCTTTTTTAACATTAGAAATTCTATTTTCTTCAGTTTGAGGAGGAAAAATTAGCCTAATATTATCTGAATTAATTTGTGGATTAACTCCTATGTTTGCAATAGATATAGCTTTAGCTATATCATGAATTTGAGATTTATCATAAGGTTTAATTAAAATTTGACGCGCATCAACAACTTGTAAATTTGAGAGTTGATTTAAATTCATTAATTCACCGTACGCATTAACCTTAACGTTATCAAGAATGGAAATAGACACTCTTCCTGAACGAATTTTTTTGTATTCTTCATTCATTCATTCAATCGGTTCAATTGCTTCTAATTCAAATTGTTCTTGTAATTCACTTCATTCCATATTATTTATTCTCCACAACTGTTACTTTAGTTTGTTTATTAATCGCTTTAATAATTCCATCTTTTTGGTTATTGTTAAAAACGATTAAAGTTATACAATTTGCTTTGCAAAAAGTGATTGATGTCATATCCATAACCTTCAAATCTCTTTTAATGATTTCATCATATGTTAAATGATCAAAACGTTTTGCATTCTTATTTTTTTTAGGATCTGCTGAATAAACACCATCTACTCCATCTTTACCTACAAGAATACATTTTGCACCAATTTCAGCAGCATGTAATGCAGCACCTGTATCTGTAGAAAAGAAAGGACTTCCGGTTCCACCAGCCATAATGCAAATATAACCATTTTGCAAATGTTCTTTTACGTTATCTAAATTGTATGTAGAAGCAACTTTAGGCATATCTATTAATGAATAAACAATGGCTTTTGCTTTATTTCTTTTTAAAACTTCTTTTAATGCTATTGAATTAATTACAGTGGCAAGCATCCCCATATAGTGTGCTTGATCTAAATCATACAATTTAGCATTAGCTGCTTGACCTCTTCAAATGTTACCGCCACCAACAATAATACCAATATTGTATTTTTTAGATAAAGTTATTAATTGTTTTGCAAGGTTAGATAATTTTTCTCCACTTAAAATAGAATCATTGTTGCTATCTTTTAATGCAGCACCACTTAATTTAATAATAATATTTTGTTTATTCATATTATTTCATTTGACTCGCAACTTCAGCTGCAAAATCTTCTACTTTCTTTTCAATTCCCTCACCAACTTCATAACGAATGTATTGTTTTAATGAAGTGTTGTTGTTTTTCAAATATTCGGAAACCTTCATTGATGGATCCTTAACATATACTTGTTCAGTTAAACAAACTTCTGCAATGGATTTGTTAATTCTTCCTTTAACAATCATTTCAGCTTTATCTGCAGGTTTTCCTTCAGCAATAGTTTGTTCTTTTAAAATTTTAGATTCACTTTCTAATCATTCTTTGTCAACGCTATTTCTATCCATAAATTTTGGACCCATAGCTGCTGCATGCATAGCAACATTCTTGCCAATTTCTGCATCCACTTTACCGTTTAGTACTAATAAAACTGCAATCTTCTTATTTGAATGTTCATAAATGCCAAAAGAATCACTTGCATCTTTGTTAATAATTTGAAATCTTCTAACAGCAATCTTTTCTCCAATTTTTCCTGTTAATTCTTTGCAAGCATCTTCAATTGAATTACCTGATGGTAATTTTATTTGGTTACATTGTTCAATTGATGTAGGAGAGTTAACTAATATAGCTGCTTTAATATCACTTGCTAATTGTAAAAAATTTTCATTTTTAGCAACAAAATCTGTTTGTGAGTTGATTTCAACAATAACAGCTTTATCTCCTTGAATTCCAATTGCTGCTACACCTTCAGTGGCAACAGCAGAGGCTTTTTTAGCAGCTTTTGCAATACCTTTTTCTCTCAATCATTCAGCAGCTTTTTCTAAGTCATCAGCACATGCATCAAGTGCTTTCTTAACATCCATAACTCCTGCTTGAGTCATATCTCTAAGTTTTTTTATTAATTCAGTCTTTGTCATAATTCTTAATATTTAATATATTTATTATAAATAAACTTGATATTTTTAATAATTAAGATTAATATATATAACAATGAATAAAAACCTAATAAATGTTTTATATGCTGATACAAGCATAATAAATTTAAAGAAGATTAAGGAATATCAATCATTGGTTGGAAAATTTTTTAGCATTAAGAAATTAAATTCATATGTTGATGAAGAATCAAAAAGGCAATATTTGCTTTCGTGCTATTTACTGTATTTAATGTGTCAAAAAAATGATATAAATTCTAATGAATTAATTAGACAGAACAGAAAAAAACCATACATTAAAAAAAATAAACTGTTTTTCTCTATTTCTCACAAAAAAAATATTGTAGCTATTGCATATTCTAAAATTAATGTTGCAATAGATATCGAGGTTAAAAATCCAAAAATTAATTGAAAAGAAATTAGTAAAAATCATTTTTCAAAAGAAGAAAATAGAATGCTAAATTATTCAAGAAATAAGATTAACAAATTTTATGAAATGTGATGTATGCATGAATGCTCAATTAAACTTCAATCAAATTCTTCAGTTGTTTCATTTGATTATTGATGAAAAAGTAAGTGAATCCTTTGTATTGCTATTGAGCATTCAAGAAATAACTCTGTTGCTGAGCACTCGAACAACAAATTTATTTTTGAAAAAGTTAAATTAATTAAATAATTTTTCAAATATTTCTAATGCTGAAGCAATTGCTTCATCCATATCATAATATTTGTATTCTGCAAGTCTTCCAAGAGTATGAATGTTTTTAAATTTTGACAATTCTTTTGCATACTTATTGTAGGTAGCAATGTTTTTATCATTTTTGATTGGATAGTATCTTATACCAAATTTTTTAGATTTCGGAGTAAATTGCCCAGGAAATTCTTTAGATATTGTAGTTGCCTTAGATAGTTTTTGAAACGTCATTTTTTTATATTCAGCAATTCTAGTCATTGTCTTATGAGCAGGATAATTGATTACTGCATTTTCTTGATAAGAATTTTTATTAAAAGTTTCAAACTTAATATCTAAACTTCGATATGGTAAAATTCCATATTTAAAATTAAGCAATTCATCTATGGATCCACAATAAAAAACTGGATCGTTTATTTGCTTATTATTAATATATGTTTTATTGTTTCTTAAAGAAAGTTTTAGTTTTGAATTTAAAACTAAATTAATGTTTTTATGATTAATAATTTTATTAATCATATTTGTATAACCTTTAATAGGTAATCCTTGGTATTTATCATCAGGAAAATAACTACGATTATATGATAAACAAATTTTTACTCTGTTGATGGTATCAGGAGAAATGTTTTCAAATTTTGTTCCTCACATTTTAGAAGAATAATTTGCATATACATTTTTAAAAATATAGTCAGTTAGTTTTTTAACTTTTAAATCATTTACATTTCTGAATTCAAAAAACGTAATTGTCTTTTTATTTGGAAATTCTTTTTTTATTTTTTTTATGATATATTGTGCATTTTTAAGATCTATTTTTTTGATGCTATCAAAATTAATTGGTAAAGGAATTAACTTATTATCAACACTTGAAAGAACTTCATTTTTAAAAGTATTTAACTTAGTAAATTTAGTAATGAAATTAATTACTTTTCTATTTGATGTATGAAAAATATGTGGTCCAAATTTATGAATTAATACTTTATTTTTATCATTAAAATCATAACAATTTCCACCAACAAAATTGTTTTTTTCATATAAATTTACTTTGTAATTGGCATTAGCTAATTTTCTTGCAAGTGTGCATCCAGAAATTCCTGCACCAAAGATATAAACCGTCTTAGATTTTTTTACCATATACTATATGTAATTTATAATATTCTAATAAAATAATGAAACAAAAAAATATTTTTATAACTACTCCAATTTATTATGCATCAGGTGACCCGCATATAGGTCACGCTTATACTACTGTGCTAGCTGATGTTATTTCTCGTTATAAAAAATTAATTGGTTATGACGTGTTCTTTCTTACAGGTATGGATGAACATGGACAAAAGATATTAGAAAAAGCAGAAGCTGCGCACAAAAAACCAAAAGATTTCGTTGATGAGATTGCATCTAAGTTTAAAGATTTATGATGTAAACTTGACATTAACTATTCTATTTTTGCTAGAACGACTGATCAAAACCATTGTGATACTGTTACTAAGGTGTTTAGATTTTTCCACGAAAATAAATACATTTATTTAGATAATTGACAGGGTTTGTATTGTGTTCAATGTGAAGAAAATTATACAAAATCACAGGCCATTAAAAAAGATGATGATTGCCTTTATTGTAAAGTCGGTCACAAGTTAACTACAAAAAAGGAAGAATCTTATTTCTTAAAAATTTCTCAATTTCAAGATTGATTAAAAAATTTTTTAGTTACTAACCCAAATTTCATTTATCCTGAAAATAGATTAAAAGAATTAAATAATAATTTTATAAATCAAGGTATCACAGATCTTTCTATAAGTAGAACTACATACGATTGAGGAATTAAAGTTCCTGGTGATGACAAGCATGTAATCTATGTTTGAATAGATGCATTGATGATTTATCTTTCAGGATTAGGATATTTATCAAAACAAGATTCTAATTTTAAAAAGTATTGGGAAAACGAAAACTCTCAAATTATTCAATTAATGTCAAAAGAAATTACAAGATTTCATTGTATCTATTGACCAATTATGCTAGAAATGCTTGGTTTAAGAAAACCAACAAACATAATTTCACATGGATGAATTGTAACCGACAAAGGAAAGATGTCTAAATCTTTAGGTAACGCAATTGACCCAAATGAATATATTCAAAATTACGGATCTGACGCTTTAAGATATTTTTTATGCAAAGAAATCAGCATTGAAAATGATGGAGTTTTTTCTAAGGAATTATTTATTAACACATTTAATAATGATTTAGCAAATAACTATGGTAACTTAGTATCTAGATCAATTGGTATGTTGACTAAATATACTAATGGAAAAGTTATTAAACCTGATGATAAATATTTTGATGAATTAGATAAGTCATTAATTACTGAATCTCGTCAATCAATTACAAAAATTATTGAACTTATTGAACAAACAAAAATCCAAAACATTCTTGAAACAATCATTCAATTAGGTGATGCAACTAATAAATATATAGAAGATAAGAAGCCTTGAGTTTTGGTTAAAGAGAATAAAGCAAATGAGGTTAATGCTTTCTTATTCACATTGTTTAATGTAGTTAGAGTTATGACTATATTCTTATCTCCTGTTTTAGTTAAAGGAACTAAAGAATCTATTAGTCAATTGAATTTAACAAGTGAACTACTTAATGTTGCTTCAATTAATGATTTCGATTTATCAAATAACCATCAAGTAAATAATTCTTCTCCAATTTATTTAAGAATTAAATAATTTATTATTTTTCATAATTTAATGTAAAATATTGTGGGGATGTCAAGGCTTCGACATGAATAATTGACTACCAAATGCAGTGGGGTTTGCCCCTTATAGCTCAAGGTCTTCTTAAGTGCAGACAAAAACAATGACGTTGTTAACATGGACGAAGCATTCATGGTAAACAAATTGTCAAACCAAGCTCAATACAACTACGCATATTTAGCATAGTCTAAGACTCGGATTAGGTATTAATGTTTGCTATTTACATTGGTACGTTAACATAAATAGCTATACTCTTTCACTCCGATAAAAAGAAAGAATCCCATCGGATTAGTCAAGCATAGGTTTGTTTTATTACCTAATAATGTTTGATGAATGCGATAAATTAAAACTAAACTGTAGACTTTGATAGAAGGTTGTTTGTGGAAACGGGTTCAATTCCCGTCATCTCCACCATATAAAAAACACCAGGTAATTACTGGTGTTTTTTTCTTTAAATTTGGTATTTTACTTAGCGTCTATTGTAGAAACTCTTAATGTTGTTTCGTCTAAAACATCAAGAACAACTCTAACAGTATCTAAAGATGTAAATAATGGTGTATTGGTTTCGATAGATAGTGCTCTAATCTTAATACCATCCATACCATTCCTTCCAACTTCACTAGTATTAATTACATATGAAACAAATCCGCTATGTAATAGTTTTGTAATGTCTTCTGATCCATCTTTAAATTTATTTACAACTTTGTTGTGGATCTTATGTTGATTAAGGAATGCTGAAGTTCCTGGAGTTGCAACAATATTAAATCCTAAATTGTAGAATCTACGAATTAATGGAAGGGCTTCTTCTCTATCTTTTTTTGTTACAGTAACAAATACAGTTCCATAATTTTGAAGTTTCATTCCACTAGCTTGCATTGCTTTATAAAATGCACGATTTAGTTTGTCATCATATCCTATTGCTTCACCAGTTGATTTCATTTCAGGAGATAGATATGCATCTAATCCATGAATCTTGTTAAATGAGAATACAGGAACTTTAACATATCTTCTTTCTTTTTCTTCAGGATACATTTCAAAAATACCTTGTTCTTTTAAAGATTTTCCTAAAATAACTTCAGTAGCTATATCAGCTAAAGAATAACCTGTTGATTTTGATAAGAAAGGAACAGTTCTTGAACTTCTTGGGTTTACTTCAATAATGTAGACTTTTTCATTTTTATCTACGATAAATTGAATATTGAATAAACCAATTATTCCAATACCTAATCCTAATTTCTTAGTGTATTGAAGAATTGTTCCTTTTACTTTTTGAGAAATACTAAATGATGGATAAACACTTATTGAGTCACCACTATGAATACCAGTCTTTTCAACTAACTCCATAATTCCTGGAACAAATACATCTCTGCCATCACAAATAGCATCAACTTCAACTTCTTTCCCAGTAATATATTTGTCTACTAATACTGGTTTATCTTCATTAATTTCAACAGCAGTTTTTAAATAATGTTTTAATCCTTTTTCATCAGCAACAATTTGCATTGCACGTCCACCTAACACAAATGAAGGACGAACTAAAACTGGATAACCAATTTTTTTAGCTGCAGCAACACCTTCAGAAATTTTTGTTGTTGCTAATCCTTTTGGTTGTGGAATATTTAATGAAATTAAAAGTTTTTCAAATAGATCTCTATTTTCAGCACGATCAATCGCTTCAACTGAAGTTCCAATAATTTTTACTCCACGTTTTTGTAATGGATCAGCTAAGTTAATTGCAGTTTGTCCACCTAACGATGCAATTACTCCATCTGGTTTTTCAAATTCAATAATATTTAGAACATCTTCTGGAGTTAACGGTTCAAAATATAGTTTGTCTGCAGTTGTATAGTCAGTAGAAACGGTTTCTGGGTTATTGTTAATAATAATCGCCTCGTATCCTGCATGTTTAATTGTTTGAACTGCATGAACTGTTGAATAATCAAATTCAACACCTTGTCCAATACGGATTGGTCCGGCACCTAATACTACGATTTTTTTCTTTTTTGTCAATTTAGATTTATTTGTTCCTTCATATGAAGAATAGAAATAAGGAATGTATGCATTTGTATGGAAAGTATC
>CATEWF010000005.1 GCA_949527715.1 uncultured Mycoplasmatota bacterium
ATATTTAAATATAATATATTATATTAATAAGGGTATCATTTTTTTTACATTAATTTCTTAAAAATAAATTTTGTACTTTCAACTGAAAGTAGTATATTTGTATTATAAATTTATGTTTAGTCATAGAAGTGAAGAAGTCTATTGTTGAAATCAAGAAAGAAAAAAAGAAAAATAAAAAAGAGGTTGAAGTAAAAGAAGAAGATAAAGTTTACAAAGAATACAAAAAATATATCAAGAGTAAGAGTTGGAAAGAAACTTGTGATTGGATATATGAAAATGTTTATCAAAAGAAATGTTACTGCTGTGGAAGATTATCTGGTGATGATAATGCTGTAATTCAACTACATCATAATTCTTATGATTATCTCTACAATGAGAAAGAACATCCAGAGTGTGTTATACCTCTTTGTGCAAGCTGTCATAGGAGAATACACAGCCTTCCGAGTAATTGGAAACGTTTTTCAAGAAAAAATTTAAAATAATTTTCATAAATTTGAGAATTTTTCAAAATAACGTTATATTTATATATAAAGACAGTCATTAAGCGTCAGATGACCTGCTGACGAAAATAAAACAGTTAAAGGCATAAGTTAGTTGCTATGGTATAATCCTCGATGGTTGAACTTTTAGAAATTAAAATAATAATATAACTTCAATTAAAAAATTACATTTATGAAAAATTATTTAAATAAAACGTTAAATGAAATTACTGAGTATGATAATGACATAACTCTCAATGACTTTGTTAAAGGTTTTGAAGCGTTTTTGGAAGATTGTGATGTTGAGAACAAGAAAGATTACATCAAACAGAAATTATCTGAAACAGTGGAATATAACATTACTTTGGAAGTAATTAATGACTACCTCCATAATGCTCCAAAGGAATTGATAAAATAATATTCATAATGTTCTTACAAAAGATGAATGAAATACTTTTTAATTTATTTTTATTTATTGCCATTCTTGCATACTTCAAGATGGCAGAAGACGGATTAAAGGAAATATTCAAATTAATTATCCTTGGTCTAGTATATGTATTTTACTATGCAACAGTGAGTTTCAAATTTATGTTAAACACACTAAAAACTCTTTATATAACTATGTAAACTTCAATCTTTTTAAAATGGACTTCTATTCAATGATGGAAGAAATTAATGCAAAGTACATTAAGAACTTCAATGACAAAACAAACTTCTTTAAGGAGATAACACAAAACAAACAATATTCAACAATAGATTTCTCTGGTATTGATAAAAAAGACAGAAAATGCAATATTGAACTCAAGATAAGAACAAACGATATATTCAAGTTTGATGAAATATTTATTGAGGAAAGAAAATACAATGAGTTGATGAAACAATACAATGAGAGTGGTATAATCCCATTGTATATCAACTTCTTTCAAGACGATAAACACATTAGTATATGGAACTTACTTAGTATTTCCAATCCAGAGAAAACACAAGTCGTCATATTGGATAAGGGAGATAATCAGACAAAATTAGTAACAAGATTATTATTACCAACGAGATATTGTAGTTATTTTGAATTTAATACATCGCAAAATAAATATATTAGAAAATGGTAGTATGGCTGGTAGACTAAAAAAGGAAGATAGAAACAAACCGCTTCAATATGAAGATATTGCAAAGAAATGGATGAACTTTGTAGGAACTCGTTATAATGAGTATCGAAAGAAGTTTTTAAAAATGGTTAAAGAAAAAGAAATGCCATATATCAATATTGAAGATACCCTAAATGACACAATCATCGCTTGTTATTATTCAATTGGGAGAAACGGATTAAAAGACCAGACAGAACAAGGAATGTTAAATTACTTATTCAGAGCATTTAAGACAAATCTCAATATTATAAGCAAGTATGAAAAAACAAGAGATACCAATATAAGTGAGGAAGATGTAAGCAGTCGTTATGAAAATGATGATGAACCAACTTACAAAAAGACGAAAGAACAAATATATGCCGACTATCAAATAGTGTACATTATGGATATGGTAGAACAACACTTTGATACAATATCTTTTCATTGCTTCCGTCTTAAAACAATGGTAAATAAAATGACTTACAAGAAGTTAAAAGATATTACCAATATCAATGACTGTAAAAAAAGAGTTGTCGCAGTCAATAAGTGGGTAAAGGACAATATAACAAGGAAAGACATATATGAGGCTTTCATACAAGATTTTCCAGATTTTAATGATTGACATCATTAAAAAAAAGACTTCAATGATTAAATAAAAAAATATTAACATAATTTATGATAAAGATTTTGGTAATTATCTTATTTTGGTGTATCTTTGCACTATCAATGATAATCTCATATTATTGGTTCAAATTGGTTGTTCCTCACATCCAACCATTCTCACCACTTGACCATTATCCATTCATATGTGAAAAGTGTTTCACTACCTGGTGTGGAGTAAGTCTATACATAATGGGTGGATATTTATTAAATATGCCATTATTTACTATTTTGGGTATGATTATTTCAATTGGAAACGGAATTGGAATATGTTTAACAGAAAAGGAAAGGAAAGATTATGAAAATAATTGAGATTAATGACGAAGATATAACTTTTATCAATTTTGCTTATTCATTGATAAACAGTGCCCGTTATCCAAGTTTTGAAAAAGTAACGAGTACATATAATAAGATATTTGGAAAAAATTTGTCTAATACATCATGTGGCAGTTGCATCAGGCAGCGAATCCTTGAAATGAAAGACGCTTTAGACAAATTAAATAACGATATATGTCCAAAAGAAAAAAAAGAAACAAAAGAATAATATATTATTTTATAAAATAAATAAATTAGTAATCAATTGAATTGATTTTATTTATTTCTGACGATATTCTAAATTTTTATGCTCATTTGTTGTGAAACAAGTGGGCATTTACTGCATTGTGATAAATATGTTTATAATAAATGAAAATTAATTAATTATGGTAAATGTAACTAATGTTGGGAATAGTGTTCTCTTCAATATAGACAAAACACAATATGCTTTCCCAAAAGGAACAATCATACTGACTTCCAATAAGAAATCTGATTCAGTTAATGTAAAATTAAAAGGAAGTAGAAAAACCATTGTTTCAATTCTTGCAAAAGATTTGGGATATGCTGATGCTGAAAAAGCAATAAATGCCTTAATAGGTAAGATATACTAATAACGATTATTAAATAGGATTTATAATGTTAAAATTAATTAAAAAAGGAAATTCACTCTTAGTACAAGGTGAAAACAATTCGTTCTATCCTAATGATGGCGATAACTCTTATCCTCTTAATTCAATTACATTGGTCATTGATGAGAGTGATATGGTAACATTTAGAAGCGTTGCAACAAATGATGTATTGTTCAGTGGATTGATTAAAGATATTACAATTAATGGAAGTGCTGTAACAAAAGACAATATAATTCAGAAGTTCGATGAAATCTCTAATGCTTCAACTGGTGGTGGCGGTTCTTCTTCCGCTGTTAATTCAGTAAATGGTATGACTGGTGATGTTGTAATTGATATTCCTGATACTTCTACACTTGCAACGAAAGAAGAAGTAAATACATTATCAACAACTGTTGAGGAATTATCTGGTGAAGTTGCAGTAAACCAAACTGACATTAATAATATCAAGACAAAACAGGAAGAAGATGGTGCAAAGATTGTTTCACTTGTTAATGATGTTGGTAATGCGCAAGATGATATAAGTGTAATCGAAGTTGATGTAGCAGACATAAACAGGGGACTTAGAAAAAAACAAGATAAATTAGTATCTGGTACTAACATAAAAACTATCAATAATGAATCAATCCTTGGTTCTGGCAACATTGTTATTGAAGGTGGTTCTGGTGGTGGTTCAACTGCAAAGGAATGGGTATTTAATAATGTAATTTTTGATTATAATACTTCAGGAAAAACAGGTAATTATATGTTCCGTGACTTTGATATAACAATAAGTTTTGATGAAGTAAAACTTGGCGATATATTAATAGATTCAAATAGTAATAAAGTTGTTGTAACTAGTATATCAGCAAAGTACAAATATGGTATTTTCTCACCATCAGAAAGTAGCATTAATTCAAGAACACAAAGACTTGTTGGTGTTTATAGAAAATCTGATAAAACAACACTTAGACTTAGAACAACATTACCACAAAGGGATAAATCTTCAAATATGCATTATGGTGTAGATGGTAACACATTATTAAAATTGGACCAGATTACAGAATCATACAAAAAAATAACACTTACACCAGAAGATAATCCAAATTTTAATGGGGTATCAATAAATACAAAGACTAATGGAATTGCTGTTGAGCAAGTATCAAGTGGTAATGGAAATGGGTTATCAATGGGATTTTATGTAGATAACACAGAACAACCTAATAATAAATGTATAGTAACAAAGATTACTGAATCACCTGTAAACTTAAATAATTATATAACATTAAATGGTCAAACAATAGTAAATACTGACTCAAGTGGTAATTGGAAAGTAGAACCAAGTGTTCCAATATCATTTATGGGATATGATAGTTTAATAGTACTTTGTGTAACTGATAATTATCAAGAAATTAAATCTGAAAGTTCAACAGAATATTTCACACTTGAAGTTGGTAAAGAGTATATCTTTAAATCTTCAAATATTTATGGACAGTGTTTATTTGCTATGTGCCAGTGTGATTATGCAGATATGTCATATATTGAATTTGAAACATATGTTGATTCAGACGCATCCAACCAATTATACAATAATCATAATAATAAACAGTATATGATTAGAAATGAAGCAAATGAATGGGTAGGAACACAAGCACAGTATGATGCATTGACAAGTAAAAAAGACTATATAATTTATTATATAACAGAGTAAAGAATATGGCAATATACAAAAATAATAAATTAGTTAAAAATATATACAAGAACGGTATTCACATTGTAAAAGTTTACAAAGGGGATACCCTTGTTTTCAATACATCTGGTGGTGGTACTGATACACTTAATATTGAAGTAACTGGTACATTTAAAAGTTGAGTAAATACAATTAATTGGTCTGCAACATCAGAAAGTACACAATCATTCAAAGATTGGTGTATATCTAAAAAATGACCAATTTGAACTTAAATCTTGAAATTATAACTTTGGAAATAATATAAAAATATAGTAAATTGGGGTAATTAAACGTTACTCCAATTTTTTTATGTTTATTTTAAAATAAATCTATATAATTATGGGGAAAAGAAAAACAAGTAATAAAAGTAAAGTACCCTTGAAATATGAGGCGTTGGTACAATTATGCCTTGTTGACTTATTGAACGGTTATTCAAGAAACGACATAATGCAGAAATTGGAGAATGATTTGTATGAGGGTCATAAGTCATCAGAGTTCTGTCGTTCAACAAAATATTATATATTGCAGGAATGCTATGAACGTTGCAAAATGGAACTTGCGGAGAATATGGATAAAATGAGGGAGTTATTCTATAACAGATTACTCGCAGTGTATAATGAATCAATGCTTGCAAATGACAGACAGAACGCACTTAAATCTTTGGACATGATGGGTCGATTTGCTGGTTTGTATGATAATAATAAAAAAATTGAGATTTCAGGAAATTTAACACAAGACGTTAACATATCATTTGGTTTTGCAGAAGATAAGGAGTAAGAAATAAGCATAAATATTTTATATGGAGATATAAATAATATGAATATTAATTTCAATATTAATTTAACTACAAATCAAAAAAAAGCATATGAATTGTTTCAACAAAAAGAAACAAAGGAATTATTATTATTATTTTCCAGACAGCAAGGAAAAACAGTATTTGCAGAACTTATGATAATGTCAACGGCATTAAAATACAGTAATGCGACAATTGTTTATATTTCACCTCTATATACACAAGGTAAAAAAGTATATAGGGAAATAATCTCATGTCTTGAACCACATAATTTAATATCAAAAAAAGACGGTAGTTCATTAACCATAACGTTATATAACAAAACTATAATTCAATTCTTCACAACATTATCTCCTACTGCTATCCGAGGTACAACCTGTACACATCTTCTTGTATTGGATGAGGCTGCTTTCTTTCCTGATAAAACCACAACAGGTGAGGATTTATGGTATAATATAATTCAGCCTATAACCAAAACAAGAAAGCCTAAGATATTATACATAAGTACCCCCAATGGCAAAAGAGGATTATTTTATAATAAATATCTTCAAAGCCAAGAGGGTCAAGATGTTAAATGTGTTAAAGCCGACATATATTCCGATTCTTTCATTACAATGGAAGAAATTGAAAAAATTAAACAAGAAATGCCACCGCTTGTTTTCGACCAAGAATATCTATGTAAGTTTCTTGATGCTCCGCTTACAGTATTCAAAGGTTTTGAAAAATGCTTCACAAAGTTGCAACCTATTGGTAATCAAGAAGTTGTATGGATTGGTGTGGACTTGTCCTCTGTGGGTGAGGATAGAACGGTAGTTTCAGTAATTAATAAAAACAATAATGTTGAGCAATACATTATTGAGGGAGAATTGGATGAGAAGTACAGAAAAATTGCTGATATAATAAATAGATACACAAAATTGCAGAAGTGTTATATTGAAACAAACGGTATCGGCAGTCCTATGACAAATGAGATAAAGAAATTAATCAAATATAAGAATAAGATAGTTGAATGGACTACAACCAATAATTCCAAATCTGAAATAATCGGCTTATTACAGACGCATATTTCAAATAAAGATATATGGTTTGATGAAAGTAATTATTTACTTTATAAAGAAATGGGTATCTTTACATATAAGATTTCAAACCGAAGTAAAATAATATTTTCAGCACCAGACGGACAACATGATGATACAGTAATGTCATTGGCAATTGCATTGAAAGCAAAAGATTCATTCGTTAATTTGACACAAGAACAAGTACATTTCATTCGCACTCGTTCCAAAGCCATCAATTAAAAATGTTTATATTAAATTAAAGAAATATTATATGGGAAAAAAAGTAAATAAGACTTGCATTTATAATTTTGGTGAAATTAATGTTCCCACATCATGGGATGATGTAACACTTGAACAGTTTATGCAATTAATGGATAAAAAAGATGTAAGAGAAGTAATCTCAATATTAACTGGTAAGGATATAAACTATGTTAATTTACTTCCTGCCGACTTTGTTGAATCAATCATATCAAGACTTGTATTCTTACAGAAAGAACCAGAATATGAGGCAAAGAATGAAATAATAATTGATAATGAAAAATATTTCATTAATGTACTTGAGAAATTGAAATTCGGAGAATATGTTGATGTCAATTCAATTATCCAATCTGATAACAAGAATTATGCTGCTTTCCTTGGAATACTATGTAGAAAAGAAGGTGAAGAATATAATGATGAATTTATCGCTAATGTATTTGACAAGAGAATGGAAATGTATAACAAACAACCTATTACAAAGATATTACCAGTGGTAGCTTTTTTTTTAGGCTTATGCATGACATCAGAGAACTATTCCCAACACTCTTTGACGGAACAAAAGCAAGCAATAGACCAATTGCTAACAGAAATAGAGAGCACTGTGAAAAATGGGGGCTTCAGAAAACGTTATTCGATTTGGGGCATGAAAACATTATGGAAATTAAGGAAATACAAAAAAATTATCTCACAACTATGATGAATTTCCTTACCTATTGTAAGGATAAATCATTTGCAGATAAAGCACAAGATGACCTTGATGAAAGAATGCGAAAAATAAAAAGATAAATTAATATAAAAATGTATAAAGATATAATAGATTTCATATCCCAATCAGCATTGAAACACATTGGTGTAAAGTCAGTGAAATATCAAAAAAGAGTAATGATTAACCAACAGAATGATAATGGCTATATGCAGATAGTAATAGAAGATGACCCATATTTCCAATGGATAAAGACAAGTAATGTATTTACATTAACTCTTAATATGGATGTGATAGGATTACCAAGTAATGACAATGGAATACTTAATGTACAAAATGATGCTCTTACTATTGCCGTTGAATTAATTAATTATATTACAACAGACAAATACTATCAGCAGTTCTTATCATTGTATGATTATTCATTATTAGGATTATCTCACTTTACAGACGATAATTCAGCAGGTTTCAGACTATCATTAGAACTTATCGTTCCAAATCCTATTAACTTATGTAACTATCTTGATAACTTTGACGAGGATAGAATTGGAATAGAAACAGACAAACCATTAGATTTGATTGATTCAAAGCCATCCACAAAATCAAATGAATTAATATTAAAACCAATTAAACTTAAATAATGGATAAGGATACAAATAAAATAATAAGAGAGTTTGCTGATGATATTATAAAAGAAGCTCGTTCAATTATGGCATCAGATATTGGTGTAAATCAAAAGGTAGGTTTCAATACATTAAAGGATTCAGACCTATACAAACAGATTGAAACAAAGGTCAATGAAAACGGAAATGATATTATAATTGATACTCTCTTCAATTTTTATATTGTTTATGTTGAATGGGACAGACCACCTGAATATGGCAAAAGACCACCGATTGATGCAATCATAAAATGGTTAAAAAGAAAGAATATTGTTTCTTCCAATCAAAATATCCGTTCTGTTGCTTTCCTAATATCAAGAGCAATATGGAGGGATGGATGGAAAGGCAGACCTATCTTAAAGACATTATTTGAGAACTCATCGGACAAATGGGAAAATGAATGGGCAGATAAACTATTCAACAATATAATAAAAGAATTAACAGAATACTTTAATTAATATGAATATAACATACAATGGAATGACCAATCCGTCAAATACAATATCATTCACTGGTTTCCCCAATATACTTGAAATCAGTGAGGATAACTCTGGTACTTATGCAATGGCAAGAATAACAATAAGCGACCTTAATATTGTTAATGATGGAAATGAATACACACTCGAAATAAATGGTCAGAAATTAATATCCACATCAAACTTAAACAACGCTTATGGAAACAAGTTTTATCTTTCATCAAGCGATTTTGATAAAAATATTGTTGCTTATCGTTTAGTTGATAATATCCGTTCACTCCCTACATTACCAATTAACTATGATATAATGATTGAAACTGACAATGATGGCTTATTGATATCATCTATAATAATTACAGCAAAAGAAACAGGCTCTCAATATAATCTTGAGGTAAAGGGAACATTAATTGACAAAAGAATTGCGACAGTAGTATTGACAAGCGGTTCATCATCATCAACACTATCAAGCAACTATTCAAAATTAAAGGTTGATATATATAAAGT
The DNA here is from genome assembly GCA_949527715.1 of uncultured Mycoplasmatota bacterium. Lineage (GTDB taxonomy): Bacteria > Bacillota_I > Bacilli_A > Mycoplasmatales > Mycoplasmoidaceae > Malacoplasma_A. The sequence continues at coordinate 9,367 of CATEWF010000005.1, forward strand.
TGAAAATGCAAACACAGATAAGATAGGAACTGAAACATTCAACAAAGGAAAGTATTTAACCACATTAACAAAAGAAGTAAGTGGAAATAATAACTATTTTGATTTATCTCCTATCCTATCAACAGTAGCAGAACATGGTAAAATAAATGAATTGAATTTGTTTATCTATCATTTAACAGGAAACTCAGTTGAACTTATCCAAAAGTTTGCAGATATATATGTAGTTCCTGGTTATTCAGTGAATCAAGGTTATCCATACCTAAATACATTTGATACATTGTATCTTGCACAGAATGTAGGAAGAGGAACAACAAAGGGAGTATTAAATAATACAATATTATATATTTATGAACCGACAGTTCCATTATCATTATATGCAACGGCAAAAGCCTCATCAACAGTAATTAAAATTAATTATGTGAATAGTGCAAGAGTAATGTTTGCAACTGAAACAGTATCAGTACCTGTGCCATTATCATTGAATAACTTTTCTATCAATCTAAATAAAAATAACTTTGGTAAAAGTACATTCGTTGATATAGATATACAAGGAGTTGGAACATTAAGATACAATGTGATAAAACCATTAAAGGCAACAGATGAAATACAGAGAGTTTATTTCACTAATTCCTATGGTGGCACATCATTCTTTGATTTCACTGGTGAAAGAACAGAGCAGAGAAAAACAAAGGTAGAATACTATCAGAAGAACTTGTTTGATTATTACAGTAAAGATACAGTCCAATTAAATAAAGTATATGACAAAAACATAACAATAACAGTAACACTGACTTCACATAATATAGAGAAAGACGGTACTTGGATATTTTTCGATATGCAGAACAGTACAAACGCTTGGACATTTGTCAATAATAAAAAATACTTCATTACCATAACGGATTTGAAAATAAGCGAATCAACAGTTAATGGCATTTACACTGCATCAGTCGAATATGAATACTCAATGGCAGACACTTATTGATAAATAAAAATAAATTAGTTTAATCCTCAGTAGTATATTACTATTGGGGATTAATTTTATGTTTATATTAAATTAATTAATAAAGAAAATGATTCAGAAAAGACATAATGTAGTCATTATGATAGCGGATAAAACCCTTGAATTGAAGAACGATGAATCTCTAAATCTGAGGATTAACAATATTATCTATGACCCAACAAAGATTCAATCAAGTCAGGCAGAATATTCATTTACCTTCAATGTGCCAGTAACCCCAAAGAATACTGAAATCTTTGATTTTGCGAATGTCTTGTCTAAGACAAACAAGTTCAACAAGTTATACAATGCAATAGTGTATGCTGATGGCAATGAGATATTCCGAGGACAACTGAAGATAAAGGAAATATCAGACAATGAATTCAAATGCAATCTTATTTCAGTTAAGATTAATTCAGTTGAGGAAATATTCAAGGAAACAAAAATGAATGAAGTACAATGGTATGTACCATATACAGGAATGTTTACAATTGACAATGTGAACAGAAATATGGATTCAGATTATTATTTTCCTCTCATATCTTATGGTTGCTTTCAGAAAGAACCAAAAGCAACTTATGCGAATGAGTATAATGCATACACCAGTAAATATGCCCTTGACAAATATGTACAATGGTATCCACAGACATTATCACCTTGTGTTAAGATAAATGAATTGGTTAAGAAAATGTTTAACCAAAAAGGATATAATGTTAATGGAGATATATTTGAAGATGACATTGCAAATGAAATATACTTGACTACTTCACTTGCTGATAAACAAGACCCTCTCTATAACTATGGAACAGGTTTGGGTAAATGTGAAGTCAGATGGAAGTTCTGGACAAATGGTACACCAAGAGTAAAAAAGGGAGATAGATTTAGTCATGCCAGTTATGCAACTGCGAACAGATTATCCTATAATTTAACTCATAAGTATAACCTTGCAAAATATCCTGACACTTACAATTTTGACACAGTACACATTTGGGACATATGGCAAAATGCAAAAAAATATTCTGGTACACCATCTGACCATCGTTTGAACAGAACTGGATTATATGGACAGGAATTAACATATAATAACAAGGAAATGTTTAGAAACGGTGCAATAGTAATTCCTGCTGACGGTGCATATAAAATAGACCTTGATGTAGAAATTGATATTAATGATGCAAAAGCATTCCCTTGTTATTTATATAATGCAAGAGGTGAACAAGAGGAAAATACTGCTTCACACAATTGGAATACAATGCCTGTTGAAATACAATTAATAAGAAATGGAACTGATACAGAATTGATTCATGGATATGATGGAACAATTAAATCTGTTTATCCACATGAAGCACCTAACACTGCACAACAGTCACAGACAGGTAACAGAGTATTTGGTAGTAGTTATGGCAGACCAAGTAGAAGAGGAAGTGTAACAAGAGCTATTGGTGGTGACGGAACTGAAGATGGAGATGAAACAGTAACAATCCAAAAGGAATACAATATGGGATATATGCCAAAACAAAATCAAATGCTTGCTTATGACCCATTTGCCAATCCTAATTTTATTTGTGGTTTCTCGTCTATTGGCAATTGTCCGTCTGTTATTAAGAGAGGATATTCTTGGAATAGTGAAGCCTCATCTGAATATATATATTCAAGATACAACTGTAATGGTTATTGGGGTGTAAACTGGAATGGTTCATCTTATGACTGGGAACCAACCACATATAATACTAACTCATATAATTCTGCTCCAATGTCATACCTAACAGATAGTGGATTAGGATTTATTAAGAAAGGTCATTTATCTTGTGTGGTTTATCTTAAAAAGAATGATGTATTGAATCTTAAAATGGTTACTCGTTGTTATGAAGTGCCTGATAAGAACTATACAGTAAGAATGAATAGTGGTAGATATTGGAAAGTAACTGTTAATACTTATCAAGCAATATGCAGTGGTACAATAAAGATTGAGGCTTATTCTCCAAATACAGCCGATATTGAAAGTACAAACTTGACTTATTATTCTAAGACCAAATATGATACTGAATTGAATCTTGGACAATTTATGAATAAACAGACAAAACAATCTGATTTTATCAATAACTACATTAAGGCATTTAATCTTAACTACAATCAAACTGGTAATACTGTTACATTGAACAAGAATTATATTGATTTTTCAAGACCATTAGTTCCTATCAATCTTGATGACAGAGTAAATAATTCAAACATAACAATAACACCGATTGATTACCCATCTTCAATGGAAGTTAAATATAATATCAATGATGAGGAAGCAGGCTTCTACAATTCAGTTCCTTCAGACAAGGTAGAGGGTGAAGATTGGAAAAATTATGCTTATAGAGGAAGTGAGAAAGTATCATTATCACAAGATGAGGATGCAGAGCCGACAGAAGTTCAATTAAGTAATTCCTATACTTGGTATGCTCCATTCATTGCTTATCAATATGATGCCGATGGTAATGCGACAGAGGGAAAACAAATAATGTTGCCACTTATATCAAAAGATGAATATATGATTGAGAATTATAAATATGAAGAATCAATGCAAGTAGATGGTAAAGGATTGCCTCAACGATGGTTTTTCAGACAATTGCCTAATGAAAACATTACTTTCTTCACAGTCAATGGTGATGCATTCTCACCATCAATTCCAACCAATACAAAGGATGGGTTTACTCTTAACTATGATAATGAGGATAACACATTATTGACAAGATTCTTCAACATTACAGCTTATACTTCATCTGATATGATTGAATTTGAATGTTACATTACTCCTGATGAATATATACTATTGAAGAAAGGCGCACCAATCAAAATCAATTCAGATGTATATTACACTTGCAAGATTACTGGTTATGACCCAACTGGTAATAATGAAGTTAAGATAACTGCAATGAAAAAAGGATAAAATTATGTTTATATTAAATAAAATAAATCAATATGGCAAACGATAAAAAAGAGTTCAAAATTGTTATTAACGGTGTCCAAGAATCTTGTGATGCCGTTAAAGCATTGAATAAAGAATTATCGGAACTTGATGGAAAGTTGAAAATTCTTCAAAATGCCAAAATTAATATAAAGGTACAAGGCAATACTGAAAAGAAAGAAGTCGTTTCAAGTGGTAAATCAAATTCCGATAACAGTCAGACACAACAGCAACAGGCTCTTGCAAAGTTACAGCAACAACTTGCACAACAGAAAGCTAAGGCTGAGGCTCTTGTAACAGATGAATATAAGAAACAATATCAAGAGTTATTAAAAGTTAAAGCAGAGTTAAAAGAGCAAGAAACAATACAGAAACAGATTGCTGATGGTGTAAGAGTCCAAAATGGTGGGTATGCTGATACATTGCAAGGACAGAGAGCTTACTTGTCAGAACTTCAAAAGACATTCAATTCTCAGAAAATGGGAACAGAGGAATGGAAGAAAACTGCTGATGAGTTACTGAGAGTAAGAGAGTTTGTTAAATCAATTGAGCAATCTACTGGTGATTTCAGAAGAAATGTTGGTAACTATCCATCTGGTGCAAAAGAACTTGTAGTATTATTCAAGGAAACAAAGGAAAATATAGATAATTCAACCAAGGCAATTAATGACCTTAAAAATGCTATGTCCAATATGAATGTTGGTTCAGATGCTTATAAGGATGCTGCCGTTAAACTTGCAGAATTGACTGATGAACTTGAAAAGGCTACAAAAGCTAAGGAGGAGTTAGACCAAGAATTAGGAAAGAAAGTATCAATTGATGTAGGTGGTGAACTTCAATACTTTGATGACTTGGAACAAGCAGCCGAAGACCTAAAAAAACAACTTCAAATATTATATCAGGAAGGTGAAGTAGGTTCAAAAAAATGGGATGCAACAATCAAGGCATTGGGAAGGGTAAGAACTGCTGTAACTGCCGTTGATAATGAGGTTAATTCTTTCATTGGTAATTCAAAAGGATTACAGGATACAATCACCATAATGAACGGATTGACTTCAATTGCAAGTCTTGGTACTGGGTTAATGGGATTGTTTGGTGGACAGAATGAACAACTTGATGAAACAATGAAGAAGTTTGTTTCATTAACACTTGTAATGAATGGTCTATCCCAAATACAAAAACAAATGAATGACCAAACTGATATATTCGGTCAGAAGTTCAGTCAGGCTTGGGATATCGCTAACAAAAGTGTTACCAAAGTATTAAATGCATTTACTGGTGGATATTTTGGTAAGGCAATGTCCAATATGGATAGCTTACTTAAATTAACTGATGAATATGGTTTCTCACTTGATGGTGTTTTAAGAAAAGCACAACAACTTGGTAATGCATTAACAGAATCAATTGGTAAAGCTGGTAGTACTGCCCAAGCTGCTTATGGTAGATTACTTGGTGAATTATCCAATGCCAGACCAGACCAACCAGTATTTACTGAGGAAGATTGGGTGGAATTATTCTCACTTGATTCAATTGGTGAACTTGGTAACAAATATGGTCAAGGTATGCAAGATGCAATGGATGACCTCAAACAAGCATTAGAAGATGGTGGTATTAATGTTGAAGAATTCCAAAAACAATCTGAACAACTTGGGAAATCTCTTGAAGTACTTAATGGTAGTTCTGGCAAATTAACTAAAACATTATTATCAAGTGGTAAAGCAGGTCAAATTGCAGCAAGAGGTATTGCAATGGTGACAAAATCAATCAAAGCACTTGCAGCCTCAACAGTGATATTACTTGCAGTACAAGTGGCAATGGAAGCCATTATGTGGATATTTGAAAAGATTGGTGATGGTGTTGACAAACTTACTGGCAAGACTGACAAATTAGAAAAAGGTTGGGTTGATTTTGAAGCAAGAGCAAACTCAGTAGCAGAATCATTAAGAGTATTAAATGATGAAATTTCAAGAGAAGAAACAAAAGGTAAAAAAACTTCACTTGAAGCAAACATTGAGAGAGCGGAGAACTTATCCAAAGCATTAGAGGATGCAAAAAACAGAATGCTTGAGTTCACAAAAGCAGGTGAAGAAATCAATTTTGACCAAGATTGGAGTGATGCTTGGTTCAATGACCACAATATCAAGAATATGGAAGAGTTCAAGAAACAATATGATATTCTTGTTAAGGCAGTTGCAAAAGGTCAGGATGAATTAGAAGCAGCAGGTAAAGATAAAAGTATTGGTGGTTGGCTGAAATCTGCATTTGTATTATCAGCAGATGATGCAAGAACAGATTTAGCAATGTTCCAAGAAACCATACTTAAACAAATGCAATATGACATTAATCAGATTAATTGGGATAAACCAGAGGAAGCATATAAGAAGTTTATGTCAATTATCAATGATGAAACAAATGCTTCTGCACTCTCAAACATTGATAATATATTTAAGGACGATGCTTGGCAACAAGGGCTTAAAGTTTGGGTGGAACAATATAAAAACTTTGCCGAACAACTTAATAACATTAATGCCACAATCGTTGCACAGCAAACACAATTAAGTAAACAGATTGCCAATAACAATGCACAAGCAATATCTGATTCATATCAAAGACAAAAGAAATTAAATGAATTAGCTTTACAAGATGAATTGGATGCCGCTGGTAGTAATGAGGAATTAAAGGAAAGTATCAGGAAGAAATATCGGAGAATACAAGCTGATAATGAGAAAGCTCATAACAAGCAGATGGAATCTGATAGAAAGGCTGCTCGTCAAAAAGCGTTACAAAATCGGATAACAGCAATCCAATCAGAAATTGATTTAATGGATGAAGGTCTTGAAAGACAAAAAGCGATACTTGAATTAGAGAAAAAACAGTCAGTTGATTCAGCAAAAGAACAAGGTGCTTCAAAGAAAACCATTATGAATATTGTTGAGAGTTACAACAGAAAGATAGTTGAACTTGAAAAACAGTATGTTAAGGATTTGGAAAAACTCTATAAAGATAGAAACAGAACCTTAGTTGATTTGGAACTTCAATATCTTGCAGAAGTCAAGAATGTTGAAAGAAGCATTTGGGATAGACAAATGGAAATCAAACAACAAGTTGAAGAGTTCAATCAAGCAAAATATGAGTTCCATCTTGATTTCAATATAAGAGAAAATCCTCCTATTAATGAGTATGTAGATAACCTTGTTGATTACTATAATAGATTACTTGAATCTCAAAAACAATATGTTGAGAAGAAGAAACAACTTGACAAGGAAACTGAGAATGAGAATTATAATAGAGAACAAGATGATTACTACACTCAATACAAAGAAAGAGGACAGTTCTATTCTGATTGGTTGTCTAACCAGAATGATATGCTTGAAGAATCATTGAAGAGTGGTATAATTACCCAAACTCAATATGATGAAATGAGAAAGGAAAATCAAGCTAAGGCTGACCAATATCTTGAAGATGAAAGACAGAAATATATTGATAATCTTGAACAATCCGATAAAGACCATAACAATCGGATGCAACAGATTGAATGGAATGCACAGCAAGAAATTGCAAACCTTGTTAAATCTCACTTCAATGAACAAATCAATATATATAAGGAATATTATTCTGAATTGGAACAACTTACTGAGAAAAATACTAATAGAAATACAAGTCAGATAGGAATAATCAATTTCAAGAAAGAAAAAGAAAACCTTAAAAATAGTAAAGAAGCCTATGAACAAATGTTCAGGGATATTGAGGAAGAGTATAAGAAACTTCAACAGTCATTTGATAACAATGAGATTTCATTCAATGATTTCAGATTAGCCAAAAAAGAACTTGATTCACTTGCTAATGATGTCAAGGATAAAGTTGCAAAAACTGACCAAGACTTAAAGAAATTATTTACTACTGTTATGCAGTCTGTAATGCAATCAACACAACAGTATGTACAAGCATTCTCTTCAATTTGGTCAAGCATATTCTCATTAATGCAAATGTCTTTGGACAATGAGGAAAGAAGATTGGAAAGAGAACAGGAAATCCTTGATGAAGAATATGATATGCTTCAAGAGCAGTATGAAAAACAAGAAGAACTTGAAAAAAGACATACTGACAAAATCAATGACATTGAGGGTGAATTAAAAAATGCGAGAGGTGATAGACGGCAACATTTGATTGACCAATTAACTCAAGAAAGAGAAGCACAGATTAAAGCTCTTAACAATGAGAGGGAAATCGAAAAGGAAAAGGAAAGAAATCAGAAGAAACAAGAGCAACTTGAAAAACAACAGGCTGCATTGGAAAAGAAACGTTGGGAACAAAACAAGAAAAATCAGATTGTTCAAGCAACAATAAATACTTTCACAGCAGTTAGTAATGCTCTTGCAGTTCAACCTTGGTTCGTTGGTCTTGCATTATCAGCAGTTGCATTGGGTCTTGGTATGGCAAATGTCGCAAAGATTAAAGCACAGAAATATTATGCTGACGGTGGTTTATTAACTGGTAAACCTCATAGTCAAGGTGGTATAAAAATCCCTGGTACTGGTATTGAAGTTGAGGGTCAAGAATATGTTGTCAATAAAGTTTCAACAAAATACAATCAACCACTCATCGAATATATCAATAGCAAACGCAGACCAATAACAAAAGATGATTTAATGTCATTCTATGACAATGGCAATACTTCATTAATAAATAAAAATATGAAAACGAAGTTTGCAGATGGTGGACAATTACCTACTATGGAGGGTATTGATGTCAGAGATATAGTTAATTATCAGCAACCACAAGACAATGCACAATATGTTGTTTCAGTAGTTGATATTATCAATGCCTCTGACAATGTTAAGAGAATTGAAGCACTTGCTGGATTATAATTTAAGTTGGAGTAACCATTAATTTGGTTACTCCAATTTATGTTTATGTAAAATAATAATTTAATTAATGTGGAAAAGAAAAAGTCTGATTTTAATATTGTTACTATTGTAACAAATGCCTTTGATTCATTTGTCAAAGTATTCAAGAAAAATGGAGTGGTTACAGTATCATATATACTCATTCTGTTTATGTTCTTCTATGCGTTCATAATTAATCCAATCAATATCAGTTCAATCGTTGAGAAAGCCTTGATTGAGAATAGAAATAACATCAAAACCGACAAAGATAACTCAGTTCAGAAAAGAATGACTGCCGATGAAGTATTAATTCCAGTAATGGAAGATATTGCAGAGAGGGAGGATGTGAGCAGAGTATTATTGTTTGAAAAACACAATAATTCACAAAACATATCTGGTATTGATTTCTTGTTCCTTTCTTCTACTTATGAATGTATTTCACCAGACGATATTGAACTTGATTACATTGGTGATTCATTCCAACGACAATATGTAACAAATTTCTTGGGTAAGGAAATACTTGGTTTGCTTAAATATAAGAAATACCTTTATTATGACCATATAGAAAATTGTAATCACACCAATCACAGATTATTACATAAGTTAAGAAGATTTGATGCAAAGTCAGTAATGTTAATACCATTCTTAAACGATAACAAACAACCCTTATTGATAATTGCAGTAATATCAAATAAAGGTGAAATTGATTGCAATGAAATTTATAATAAACTCAAACCATTTGAGAGTAACATTAAACAATCGTTAATGTAAATGAAATACTTAATGCCGATATTATTAATATTATCAATCATACTCAATATTCATTTGTACTGTAATCCGAGAATAAAAGTAGAAAAGGAAAAGGAGATAGTAACTGATACAATCATTGAATGGAGATATTCAACTGATACAATATACCTTGATAAGGTAAATACAAAGTATGAATATAAATACATTACAATCAATGATACTGTTTACATTGAGAACAAGCCTCAACATTATACTGATACTACATCAAACTACACATTTGAAGCACAAGCAGTAAAACTTGATTGGTATAAGTTGGATGTACACAAGACTGATACAGTTACACAGACTAAGATTGAATATGTTTACAATAAGGGAAATAAAAGAAAAATACACTTCAATCATGGAATACAATTTGGTGTAGGTTATGGATTAATTAATAATAAACCTGATGTATTCATTGGTTATGGGTTTCAATTCAATTTTTAATTTATGATAAACGAAAGATTCAATAGTTGGTTTGAGAAAACAGACAGAAGCAATTACATTAATGAAGTATTTAGAACTGAATATCCCTCACTTTCATTATGGAAGTCAATTGATGGTATAAAAGGTAAGGGTTCTCATTATAAGAAGAAAAATTATAAACCTCTTCCTAATGAAATTGAAGAAATCAAGAATATCTTATATAAGAATTATTATTCAAAAGTAAGAGCAGACTATTATAACAATGTTAATCTTGCTTATGTAATTGCTGATGCTTCATTAATTTATGGGGTTGAAAAAACTATAAAGACATTACAGAGATTAATGCATATAACTGTTGATGGAATTGCAGGACGACAAACTGTTACAACTGCTAATAATTTCAATGGTTTATTAACTGCATTTGCAAAAACAATAAATATGTTTAATATAAAGAAAGTTAAATAAATAAAATAGTATGAAAAAGAAAAAGCTCAAATGCTATGATGTTACACTTGATTCTGACATTTATGCTGTTTCACTTGTAACTGAACCTGCCATAGAGAGTACATTTATTTATTTAAGTAAAGACAATAAGCAGATAATGCTTAATGAAGTGAACAAGGAAAAGAGGATAGTAATGGGTGCAGTATTAATTCCTGATTTTCCTATTTATAGAAATCAAGATGACGAAGAGTTCTATATTCAATTTAGTAAAGACACAATAGAACAACTTGCTTACAAGTATATGGAAAGTAACCACATCAAGGATTTTACACTTCAACATGAAGAGGATGCCTCCAATATTACCGTTGTTGAAAGTTGGATAAAAACATCAGAGAATGACAAGAGTAAAGATTATAATATTGATGTTCCAATCGGTACTTGGTTAATGGCTGCTCGAATTAATAATGATGAAGTTTGGGAAAAGGTTAAGAGTGGTGAAATGAATGGATTTTCTATTGAAGCATTTGTAAACTTACAAGAAATAAAATTAAATAAATTAATAAACGATATGGCATTAAAAAATACTAAAATGGAATCTGTCGAAATTGACAACAAGTTCTGGGATAAAATCAGAAGTATAATTGCTGATGCACTTGGAAAAGGTGAGAAAGAACCTGAAGTTGAAGATACTGTTGGTGAAATAGTTGATGCAATTGAAGATGGTGCTGGTAGTAAAGATTCTGAAACAAAAGTAGTTGAACAGGAAGAAGTAAAAGAGGGTGATGAAACTCCTGCTGTGGTTGTTGATGAGGAAGTTAAAGATGTTGTTGAGGCTGTTGAGGAAGTAACTGAAACACCTGCTGAAACTGCTGATGCACTTCAAGCTGTTATTGATGGACTTAATGAGGAAATCAAAAAGAAAGATGAGGAAATCGAAACTCTCAAAAAAGAAAATGCAAAACTGAGCAAGAAACCTTCAGCAAAGCCTGTAACTAAAATGGCTTCTCAGAAACAGAATCCGAGGGATGTAATTGAAAAATTATATGCAGGTACTTACTTCGGAAAGTAAATTAAAATAAAAGAAAATAAAGAAATTAAATTAATAAACGATATGGCAAACTTTTTAAATGTTGAAAACTTAACATATTGTGGTAAAGAGGCTAATGAAATCTTTTCTAAGATGATTTATAACCTTGATTTGGCTTCAACTGGTATCACAATGAAAGACAATGTAAAAGGTAAAGAAAAACTTTATACAGGTAAAGTTGGTGATGTATGGCAGTCATATACTTGTCCTTTCACCCCTGCTGGCGAGGCTTCATTAGCTGAATCATTCATTGAACCTGCCCGCATTAAAGTAAATATGGAAAACTGCTATGATGCATTTGATTCAACTTACTTTGTTGAACAAACTAAAATTGCATTAGACGGTGGTATTCCTCAGACTTTCTCTGATTGGTTCTTCAATGACCAGTTAATGCCCAAAATGTCAAAAGAATATCAGGAAATCTTCTGGCAAGGTGATACTGCTTATACAAAAGAAACCAAAAAGTATTTAAAAGTTACTGACGGTATCGAAAAGAAATTAAATACTGTTGATGGTGTTGCCAAAATTAATGGTGCTGCTTTCACTGCTGATAATGTTCTTGCACAGGTTGAGGCTGCTGTTGTTAAAGCAATTGACAATGCTGCTATTAATGAAGTAGATACTGATGAGTATGTAATCTTTATGAACAAAAATGATGTTCGTTTACTTGAAATGGCATTAGGTAAACAGAGTGCTCAAATCTTAACGACTTCTGTATTCTCTAACTTCTATCGCAATGGTGATGACATCTATGTTCTTGGTTTCAAAGTCATCCGCACTGAACAGAGTAGAAACAGTATTATCGTTGGTCCAGTTCGCAATGTTGTGCTTGGTTATGATACTTTTGATTCTCACAATCAGTATAAATTAATTGACATGAGAGAAACAACTGGTGACAATATGTTCAGAATACTTGCATTAAGTAACATCGCTGTTGGTCTTGTATTACCTGAATTATTCGTTTATTCAAGAGTTAATGGTTAAAATTAATTAACCATTAATTATTGGAAATATTAAAATAAAAGTGAAATAAAAAATTAAATAGATTAATAATATGGCTGTTTGTAAATTGACAAAGGATATATTAGCAAGTTCTGTATGTGGTTACTCTCTTAAACAGATTGTGGACTTATATCTTGCAAACTATGAAGATGTAACTGCTTCTACTATCGGTGCTCCCGCAGAAGGTGATGGTGGTGTTGAGGTTAAAACTATTACAATGAAGGCTCAATCTAAGTTCTATCATCTTCAACCAAGTAAAGATACTGCTACATTTACTGATACTTTACAGGTAGGTGATGGTGGTTCAAAATATCGCCAGACTGAAATCACTTGGAATATTGCTGGTTCTTATACACCTGATATGGTAGATGTACTTGATGCTCTTTCATTAGGTAAATATGTGATTGTTGCTCGTCTTTCTGACGGTTCTTATGTAATGTTTGGTCGTTTAACTCCTATGGAGGCTACCGCTGCTTCATTAGAATCTGCTGCTGAGGCTACTGGTTTCAACGGTATTGCAGTAACATTCCAAAACAACACTGTTGAAGCTCCGCTTCCTCTTTCTACCGATGCTGTTAAAACAGTGTTAAATCAAACTGGGGCTTAATAAAAAAAAATTGTTGATTATATTAAATGGGTTAGTCATTAAATGATTGACCCATTTTTTTATGTTTATATTAAATTAAATAAAAGTAATATAATGCTGAACGAATATAAAAGAAAAACTGACTATGAGGTTGGACAATTAAAAAATTATATATTCTTAGTTCCTTCAACATCCAATATTAATTATGTTATTGATAATGGTGTTGCGATAGCCAATGAAGTAATTGGTGATGTAATTAAGATATATTGTGCCTCTGTTAGTATGACAAGTGAGGAAACAGAGGAAACAAGATTCAAGTTCAAGAATACTGTTAATGTAAGATTTCATGAATCTTCCATTGATGGCTTGACTGAGTTATTGAATGACTTTATTCATAATGACTATAAGGTTATTGTGGAAGATAAGATGGGTGTTCAATATGTATGTCATTTGGATTTCAATGCAATGGCTACATACACTTATAACTTTATGACAAACTTTGTAAGTCCTAACTATTGTGATGTCAAATTTGAAACTAATTCAAATTTCCCAACTCTACAATTGTTAAATAAAATTAATAATTACATATTAAAGAAGATTAACCCTTGTGAGTATAACAATGGTCAGATACTTGATTTCAAATTGTGTGATTACAATTATACTTACATTGTGAGGGATAACAATAGATTTTCTGGTGTGTATGCCACTGGTTCTTATGATGATTCACCTTACAAAGATATTGAATACATTAAGAACAGCCTCATCTTTACCGAAATGTATGATGGAAAGGAGTTCACTGATACTCTTCAATTCAGTATTCCTTTATCTTCTTATCGTTCATATTGGCAGTATGATTTGATTGAGTTCAAGAATAATAGATATGTTGCATTGTTCAATACAGTTAATGGCAATAGTATTGCAAGTGGTTATGACAATGGTTATTTTCCATCATTTACTATTTCAACTTCTGATAATGATGCCTCACAAAATATGATTACAATTATGTTAACTCATAAGGGTAATCAACCATTTGCTTATCATAACACTAAATCACTTGATGATTTGATTAATAAGGATGTTACAATTCTCTATACACAGGTTGCACCGTTCTATGCAAATAATCAAACTTATCAGACTTCTGTATGTCTTTCAAATAATTTGGCTGCTCATACATTATTACAGGAAACAACTTCAACTGGTGTTAAATTAAATAATTATTGGGTGCTTCAAAACTATGAGAATACATTTGATGGGGCAAACATAAACATCATTGGTCATTACAATATAGAAAGCCAAATGAAGGGTACAGAAATCCTATTTACAGACTTATCTTGTGGTGGTGATGGAAATGTATGTAAGTTCAAACAAACACCGCCTAAAACGATTAATTTAACGTTTGATAACAAGACATTCTCTACTTGTTTTGAAAGTGAATGTGCATTTGTGTTAAACAGTGTTCCGTCTTGGATAACAATCAAAAATCCCAATGGTGAGGGTTCTCTTGTCAATGGTGAAGCAAACGAAGCATATTGCACTACTATTGAAGTAATGGATAATCTTCAAACACCACAGAGTGCAACTATCATAATGAGTAATCAATACAATATCTATCCGTTTACTGTAAATTATTTGCCTTATGGTTCATCTTCTTGTGATTGGATTGAAAATGTTGATAATATTACATTATATACCGCACAAAAACAGACTGCACATTTCAAAATATCACAACATTATCAAGGGATGATTAATCCATTAACTGATGTAAAAGTTAAATCATTGTATTGGATAAAAGATGGTGAAACAAACCAAAATATTGATGGTACTGTTTATGTAAATGCAGACAGTAGTATTGAAGTCATTATGACTGAGAATGAAACTGGTTTTGCTCGTCAATGGGTTATGGAGATTGAAATAACCACTGGTGATAATACAAAAGTATGTAATATCATTTTTTCACAAGACAAGAAATATTATAAAGAACAATTGGAAACTGGTTACTTATGTGATGGAAAAGATGAGTATCAGAAATTAGCAGTATATTATGGTTATACACCATCTCAAATTAATATTTTCAAGGAGTATAAGAAAGGTGATATTATAATGACCAACTCTCCAAATTGTCAATCTGAAATGAGTGAATGGAGAGCATCAGAAGATAGTTTCATATGTGAAAACAACGCAAAATATGTTAAACTTGAATTATGGATAAGTGAGAATGGCGGTTTGACTTGGACTAATACTGGGCAAACAAAGAAAGGTACATTACTTGAAAATCAATCTCCTGATTGTTCTACAAATTATCGTTGGAGAGATATGGGTGGTTACATCTGTGATGAAGGTGATAAATATCAAAAACTTGAAAAATGGTCTTGGGATACTTCATCATTGACTTGGGGTAAGTTCTTGGGCGAAACAATGATTGGTGATTTGATTGAAGTCGGTGCTACTGAATGTATGGCATTAATCAATTCTGATTTCACACTATGTTATGAATTGAGAGATAGTTGTAATGTAGCCAAAATGGAATTGGTTGGTAGAGGTAAATACATTATTGATTGGGGTGATGGTGTAACTGAAACTCATGGAACTGATGATGAATTGAACAAAAAGATAACAGTCGAACACACTTATGACAGCACACATTATAATTCTTGTGTAAATATCAAAGGTCATGTAATTTATTGTAATGTGATTGCTAATGGTAATCAAGTAATTAGTTCCTTTGATATGAGTAATGCTGTTGGATTGGTTGAATTGAGATTGTTTGAAGATAAAGTAATACTTGATGAACAATTTCCTAACTTACATAAAGTAACTGCTACAACTTGGGATTTGAAGAATGCAATAAATCTATCTTACTTTGGAATGGATAATTTCTTCTACACTGGCACACTTAATAATGTGCAATATACAATGCCAGAATCAATTAGAGATATTACATTCACTAATTCAAATAGTCAGAGTTCAACATTCCAAACAGCAACACAATATGCAAACTTCTGGAGGAAAAAGGAATATAAAACACCTGTTGTAATACATTCTTGCCCATTGGTAAACAGTCTTAATGAGCAGATTACTTGTTCATTATCACAAAATGAATACAATGCTTTTGAACATAATAATATATTTATTGATAACTGTTGTTCAACTCAAGGTGATAGACAATTCAGATGGAAAGAGGAGCATGATATAATTGTTAATTCATTCATTTGTGAAGGAACAAATAAATATCAGACAGTATATCTTCAATGGAGAACTTATCAGAGCGGGCATTGGACTGAATGGGAATCATATTATCAACCTATCCGTTATGAGAGAGGAAAATTAATTGAAATCAATTCAATTGACTGTGGTGGTAAACCTACCAAACAATACAAATGGGAACAGTCTGGTGAAATCACTTGTGAGGGTTATGCTTCATATCGTCTTGAAGTTCAATTTGAAAGTGAAGATGGTGGTATAACTTGGAAATTAACTGGAAAGCGAAGATTGGGAGAAAAGATACAAGATTTTGATGAACGATGCGGTTGGAGTGGTGTCGAACCACAATATCGTTGGTTTGAGGAAAATGACAAATATCTTTGTGTATCTGATGAGAGAGGTGAATTGATAAAGGGTACTTTTGATAAGTCATTGATAATTGATGGTGTAGTTCCAAAACTTCAATATAAAAAAAACGGTGGAAATATAACCGATGTTGAACAAGTAAACGCTGATGGCACATTCACTATCCTATCTGACGGTGTGTATTCTTTAAGATATATGTTCAGTGGTTGCGATTGGCTTACTGAAGTAACTGAGATAAATATTGAAGAACAAATATCAACACTACAAATGGATGGTATGTTCCAATATTGTTCAAAAATGAAAAATTTTAATCCTATTATAACAATTAAACAGAAACCTACTTCAATGACTGGAATGTTTAGTGGTTGCACAGCAATGACATCCTGCAATTTGAGTAACTTTGTTGATACAAGCAATATCAAGGATTTTACTGGCATATGGAGAAATTGTAGTGCAATGACAAGACTTGACATAAGTAGATGGAAGTGTTCATATCAATATCCTTATGATGGTGTATTACAGAATTGTAGCAAATTAAAAAGGATAAAGGTTACTGGTTGCAATGATACTTCATTATCAACTATTGGTCAATGGATGATTACTTATACACCAGATGCTGTAATAACAAAATAAATTATGTTTATAATAAAAAATGGCTTTTTGTAAATATAAGAGAAGAGTTAGACAATATTCACTTGATGGTGGGATTACATGGTTAAATGTATCCCCCATTGAGTATGACAAAGGTAGTCTTATTGCTTGTGGCTTGCGGGAATGTGAAGATAATGGCTCAAGTGGTGAAACCCCTACAGTGTATGAAAGATGGGTTACAATTCCAAACGAATATCTCTGTAATGGAGTTAATAAACATTACAAATTGAAGAAACAAGTAAGTGATGACGGTATAAATTGGACTGATGCAGTTCCACTTGAAGAAAGAGCTGGTCAGATTTATGAGGAAAACTCTCCTGATTGTAATGGTGGGGCTGGTATTCAATATGAACGTTGGGTTGTGATTGAAAGTAGTTTTATCTGTGATGGTGTTGATAAGTATGAGAAATTGCAAAAACAAGTATCATCTGATAACTATTCTTGGACTTCAATTGATGAGTATAAGAAAGGTAATCTCATTGAAACTGATTCTGTTGATTGTGGTTGGGTTAATCCTATTACTTGGGTTTCAACTGGTGAATATGTTTGCTTTACTGAACAACAAGATGACGGCATATACACAATTGAATGGAAAGAAGTAAATAATGAATATATTTGTGAATAATTAAAATATGAAAGTAAAAGAAATAATATTACATTGTTCTGCAACGCCAGAGAAAAGAAACATAAAGGCAAAGGATATTGATGTAATGCACAAACAGAGAGGTTGGAAAGGAATCGGTTATCATTATGTAATTGATTTGGATGGAACTATTGAAAAAGGAAGAGGTGAGAATGAGAATGGTGCTCATTGTGTTGGGCACAATTCCATTGCTCTTGGAATATGTTATATTGGTGGATTGGATAATAAAATGAAACCAAAAGATACAAGAACAATTGAACAAAAAGAATCATTATATAAATTGGTTCTCTCATTGATGGAAAAATATAATTTGAGAATGACTGACATCCATTGTCATTATGAGTTTGCAAATAAGGCTTGTCCTTGTTTCAAGATTGAAGATTTCATCAATGAATTAAATAATTATATTAATTGCAAGAAAGATGAATAAATATTATCGTTATGAATTAATCCAAAAATATTACAATGGTGAACCTGCTCAACCAGAAGAATTTAAACTTGATATAAATAATGAACAAATGGTTTATTCTGCATCATCTTCTTCTTGTGCTAATGGTGATTATGCTGATTTTGAAGGTGAATGTAAACTTTACTATTTATATATTTGCCCAAATGAGATTTATCCAATATATGATAAAACTAAAACACAAACATTTATCAAAAAATATATTAGTCTCCCATCAAGTTTTGATAAATTATTTGTTGTTAATACACAGGATATTGTAATTGACAATTTAACAGTTAATATTAATGATAATTTAGACCTTAGATATAGTTTTTGTAATAATTATAGTTTTTGTACTAATATAACTTCAACTGGGTTTGATATACCTTGTAATGATGAAATTTGTATTAATAATAATAATATAGGAAAAATAACCCTTAGACAAAAATCTACTAATACTATACCCCTTGCTTCATTGGCTTGCACTTTTGCAAATAATCCTGTTAATATAATAGATATTACTAATTTAAGAACACCTCGTTCTGGTGTCCCATCATCTAACCTTAATACTTTCGGTGGATG
The DNA here is from genome assembly GCA_949527715.1 of uncultured Mycoplasmatota bacterium. Lineage (GTDB taxonomy): Bacteria > Bacillota_I > Bacilli_A > Mycoplasmatales > Mycoplasmoidaceae > Malacoplasma_A. Next base: position 28,425 of record CATEWF010000005.1, read on the forward strand.
TAATGCTACAGTATTATGTAAAAGTTATCAAAAAGAATATTTTGAAAGATATTCAGAATATTTTTCAATTGATTCAAATATTAAGTTTGAAGTAATTTAAAATAAAAAATATAATATTTTAATATGGCTACATATACAAGATATAAAAAATTAGAAAAATATATAAATGGTGTTCCACAGGAAGAATATAAAAAAGGTGATGTAACTGGTGAAGAATTTGATATGTTATGCAAATGTCAATATGAGAATATTCAATTTTTGCCAAGTGATGAAACTATTGTTGAAAAAGCAACTTGTGAAAATTGTCCACCTTATATACAAAATTATCACTACAACGAATGGGTAAAAAATGTAGGTTATGTAAATGGTGAAAAATTAGAAGATTCAGACTGTTTTGAAAAAGGAGAATTAAAAGGTTCTTATTATTCAGATTATATGGGTAATAAAGATATATTTTTGGGGCTGCTCGATGGTGAGGGTGTACTTCAAAGAATACAAGAAGCAGGTGTTGGTGAAATAGTTGATGAAACTGTAGGGGTTTATAAAGTTGATGGTGTATATCCACAAGGTTATGCCTTTTCTTATGAATCTGCATTGGGTATACCTGACACTTTTACACACAGATTTGTTTTCTCAATGTATGATACCGAAAAAACGTTTAAAACTGTTGATTTTGAAAATCTTACAAATGGTTATCAAGCATTTGCTGGTTTAATTTTATTAAAGGATATAAAATATCTTGATAATGAACATTTCAAAACAAGTAATATGTGGACATTTGGCAATATGTTTGAAGGAGATGAAAATATAGAAATTATTGATTTATCACAACTTGATGGTTCTAATAATAAAGTGTTGGGTTATATTTTTAAAAATTGTAAATTATTAAACACTTTTAAATTACCATTGGATAATCATAAAGTAACAATATTAGAAGGAATGTTCTATGGTTGTGCTTCCATTGACAATATTGATTTATCGTCATATAATTTTGATTTAATATATTCAATGAGTTATTTCTTTTTTAATTGTGGTAATTTAAAAACCTTTAAATTACCAAAACTAAATATGGAATATTGCGAAAGTATTAAGTTTATGTTTGACAATACTACAATGGAAAGTATTGATGTTTCTAACTGTTTTGATTTTGGAGAAACAATGAATGATTATGACATTACTAAAAATGTTGATGCAACGCAAATGTTTTCATATTGTCCAAATCTTACTGAAATCAATTTTGGTTACAATTTCAGAAAAGAAAAAATATCTTCAACGAGAGCTATGTTCAGCGATACTCAAAATATTAAAAAAATTACTTGTACTGAAGATTTCAAAAATTATCTGATTGATAATAAAAGTGTAAATTATTTACCTAATGTAGATTCTATTGAATGGAATATATTACCAATTACATACAAAAAAGTTGATGGATATGTATACAAGCAAGCAAATATTAAAAACACATATTTAGTAAATAAAAAGATTACTGTATATTATGGTGATAAATATGTTGGCTATGATGCAAACGATGAAATGATACTTCCACAAATAATTCAAGATGTACCAACAACTAATAGTATTATATTAAATAAAAATACAACTCTTAAAGATAAACCAGAATTAATAGGTATTTGGTTTAAACAAATATATGAAACAGTATCAATATCAATTAAAAACAATATAATTAGATTTGGTGGTACATCTGGTAAATATGGATTTAAAGATAGTGTTGGATGTTCTGACAACCTTAAAAGTGAAAGTATTTCAAATTATAGTACAGCACCCTCTAATCCACCATCTATGTGTGTATATAGGATTGTTCCTACAATTGATATTTCATCATTTGATACAACAACACCTATCGGAAAAATTAATATAAAATCTGGTACTGGTTATATTGAGAAAACTTTTTGGTTCAATGTGTATAAAAAAGAAAATAATGAAATATATATTGACCCTATTAAACTTTATTAATGTTAATTAATAAAAAAAAATGAGGATGATTAATTTTCATCCTCATTCTTTTTATTTAAATTGTTATTATTTATTTTTCAACATTACAAATATAAATAGTTAAAATATTAAAAAATATGTTTATTATATAAAT
>CATEWF010000006.1 GCA_949527715.1 uncultured Mycoplasmatota bacterium
TTTTATTTTTTTCTATTTTTTTGTAGTTAAAAAAATTAAAAAAACAAAATTTTACAATCTATTTTTTAGCTTTTTTTTCTTATATTCATCATATGGTAAAACGTGAATTTTTTGCTTTAAAAACAAATTTTTAAACTTACTTCATTGTTTGTAATATTTATATCTAGCATGATAAAAAATGTTTAATTGAACATTTTTAAATTCCTTTTTTTGCATTTTGGTAAAGCAAACAAAAATATTCTTGTCTTGATAGTTCTCGACAGGATGCCTTCTAAAAGAACTCGTAAGCACTGAAAAAAGCATTGAAGCAATAAAACCTAATGTAGGTATATAAATTGAATTAATGTGTTTTCCTGGTACAAATTTACATGAGAAAGTTCATGTAATAAAACAAGTAATTAGACCAGTTATTAGTCCAACATACGCATCTGTTGCATTTGCTTTTTTAGAAAATATACCAAGTAAAACTATTCCTACCATTGGTGCAGAATAAAATCCCGAAATACTGATAAAAAATGGGAAAATATCTCCTACACCTAATCCGGCAAACACAAGAGCTAGTGCTACACCAAAGACGCCACTAATAGATATAGAGAAGTTTCTTATTAGTTTTTTTGTTTTCTCATTTGAATTAACTAAAAAATTCTTAATCATTATTTCACTTATTGAATTTAATGAAGAACTAATAGAAGATTGTGAAGCAGCGAGCATTCCAATTAACGCAATAGCTGAAGCGCCTACTGGCAAAACATGTCACATATAATATGTGACTATATTGTCTGAGTCACAAACAATTTCTCCATTGAATGAAAGTGTATGATCAGGATTAATTTCATATCCCGATTTATGTTTAAAGAAAGCTCATAATAAAGAACCTAAAATATAAAACAATATAACCATAAAAAAAACAATAATTCCATTAGTTTTTAGACTTTCTGATGTATCCACAATCTTTCTATTAGAAATATAATGTTGAGTTATATCTTTTGAACAACCATACAGATAAATAGTATTAATTATTTCTGAAATTAAAATAATAGGAATGCTAGCAGAGGTTAGAGAAAATAACCAATCACTTGATTTTAAGAATTTACCTTCATCAATAAATTCACCAAAATTAAGAGCATTTATTTTTGCTGAACCAACAATTAAAAACATGACTGTAATTGCCAATGAAGCAATAATTAAAAAAGTTTGGAAAAAATTAATTCATACTATTTGTTTAAAGTTAGATAAATATGAATATATTATTGTTACTGTACCAACAACAATAATGAATAAATAAATGTAATCATCCGTTTTAGATTCAATAATTAAACTTAATGAAGAAGCCGGAAGATAAATCATTAATGAAATTTTAAAAATGTTATATAAAAGATAAAAAAAAGCAAGAGTTCTCTTAAGAGAAAGATTGTATCTCTTGCTTATATTTTCAAATAATGATTGGCATGATAATGATTTGAATAAAGGTAGAAAAAAATAAATTAATAAAGGAGTTAAAAAACAAATTGTTAAATTGCCAAATGCGAACATCCAATTACCTGAAAATGCTGTTCCAGGAACAGATAAAAAAGTAATGGAAGATAGTCCAGTAGCATAAATTGAAAATCCAACTACTTTATTTGGTATTTCTTTTTCATTTGATGAAGGATGTTTCTTTTTTCTATACTTCATGACTGCACAGACAGCAAAAATTATTGCGAAATACAATGCAATAATTAGTCAATCTACTCAAAAATATTTAGAGTCTTTCATTATTAGAAATTAACACATTAATTATTTGAATTATATCATTTGTAATATTCCTTCAATAGAATATTCAAAGATTATTGAATTTTTATTTTTAAAAATTTTATGGATGCTTTTTAATAAAAAAATGCACACCATCAAATCATAGTGTTGCACTTTTTAATTACAATTTAGGAATTATTTTTATTGTGAGGTTTTTTACTTAACAATGTATTATTAAATCAAATCCAGTAATTGTATTTGTCTTGAAGTCACTTTTAGTTTTTTCTAAAAACATCAATTTTTATTGGGTGGGGAGTTATCCCTATAGCTGTAACTTGCAATTTGTTGTAATTGTTAATTTCGATGTTAAGAAATGTATTTCAATTTTTGTATTCAACAAATTTATATTGTATCATATCATAATATCAAACATTGAATGATCAAGAAAATGAAGATGGTTTTTCAGCTATTATATTCAATCTGAACTTGCTCAGCAGGTTCGTTGTTAGAACCGCAACTAGTAACAAATGGAATAGTGTTTGGTTTTGACTTAGTACATTATTTGCTTTATTTCAGTGATTCTAAAATGATTTTTAAAAAAAGCATACCAATTATTCATATGGTATGCACTTATTAGAAAATTAAAATTCTTTCTCTAAATAGATTTATTGTATTTAAAACATTAACATTGTGAATATAAAGTAAAACCGTCAATGCTATTTGATGTTTTTTCACCTATTTTAGCATATAAGCTAAAATGAAATTCAAATACTTGTTGCCCTGCCTTTGGATTGTTTAAAGCAGTTGCAGCGATTTTATTAGTTTCATTATCAATGCTAAAAGAAAGCCATTCTTCTCATTCACTTGCTATTGAAGTATCAGTTTCACAAGTAACATCATAATATCAAGTAGCACGTTTAAGAGAAAAATTTGCAATTATTTTTCCTTCGGAGATTACAGTATGAAAAACTGCATCACTGTTTCTAGATATATAACCAAAATCCTTAGATGCATTATCCGTATAAGAAATTTCTAGAACTTCTGGAATCTTTTCACTAGAACCACAACTAGTTGAAATGAAAGGGACTGAGCAAATAATTCCTAATCCACAAGTTATACTTACAATAGTTTTGATCATTTTTTTGTTCATAATTTATTCTACTTTTTGTAAAATTATATTATTTTTAAATAAGATTTTCATTAAGTAATTTATTTTATGTGTTTTATATCGGATCAAAAGTTTAATTTATATTTAGTATTTATTATTTAGTAAAAATTCAGCAAACTTTGCATCAAATAAATCGTTTATATCTACTGAATGTTTTTTTGACATCAAATAAGCATATGATTTATGACCGTAATATTCGTATCCATTAGATGGTTTTAATATGTAAATTGCACCATTAACATAGTATTCTTTAGCAACTTCTTGACGTAATTTATGAAGATCTTTTTTAGCTATAAAATTATGTAAAGAATTACCTTTTTTTAATGTGTTATAAAGAAATGTTGGATGAGTTGACTCGCAAACAGAAATAACAGAATCTGCTTTTTTATTTCTAAAAATTTTAAATGCATTTTTTATGTCATTTTCATCTCTTAGTGGACTGGTTGGTTGAAGTAAAGTAACAGTTTTGCAATAGATGCCTTTTTTAAAGAAATTCCCAACCGTTTCTAGAATACAATCTATAGATTTAGAAGAGTCTAAAGAATTTTTTTTAGATCTTAAAAAATCAACATTTGCACCATATTTTTTAGCTATTTCTGCATATTTTTTTGAGTCTGTTGACACAAAAATAATATCAAAACATTTTGATTTTATGGCAGATTCAATGGTATAAGCAAGTAAGGGTTTTTTATTAATTAATAAAATATTCTTATCTTTAATTCCTTTTGATCCGCTTCGTGCAGGAATGATTGCTAAATTTATTTTTTTCATAATGATGAAAGTTTTTGAATTTTAGATATGTTTAAGAAATGATCCATTCTTGAAAAAGCATCATTTAACAAAATAAAATATTCAACATTTACATTATATGAATATGGTGATAATTTATCATTAGTTGTATTGAAACCACAAACAAAATCATCACAAATGTAATTAGCTTCATACGGAATAATATTTGGTATTAAATAATTTCATTCAACATTATCATATGATTGATAAAATCCATTTATTATTGAGAAAAAACAAGAGGATACAAGGTTGTATCCCGCAAAAACGCCTGCATATTTTGTTAAATCTTTAGTTGGTTCAGTAAAATCTAAAGGATTTAATAAATTGAATTTACCAATATTTTTGTTTTCTTCTATGTCAATAAATAGAACCAATTCAATTGGTAATGAATTATTCATGATAATTGGTTTTATGTTAGTTTTTTGACACACTTCTTCAATATCATTAATTACTTCATTTAATGGTTTTCTTGGATGGTGTTTGAAAATGTAGTTAAATTTTTCAGTGGGATATTTTTTTGAAAATTCAATCATCATATTTTCAAATGTTTGATTAAATTCACTTTTTCTTTCTCCTCATTCATGGGTTAAAAGAAAAATTAAATTTGTTTTGTTGTTTGAAAAGTATTCGTAGTTTTTTTTAATAGATTGTTTAAAGATAGAACCTAAAGTAATCCCAAACATTTGTTTTAGATCTTCAATAAATTCGTTTTTATTAATTGCAAACATTTCTGTCCAATAAACAAAATCAACAGGATGTTCAAAAAACCTAATTCTTGGATTATTGATTCCAAAATAATTGATTCAATCACAATCAAAACTATAGTTCTTAACTAAGAATACATTGTCAATAAATCATTCTTTTTTTGACGTCTTGAATTTTTCAAATTCATCTTTGTATTCTTCCGAACCATATTCACTTTTAGTAAAGATTGTTTTTCATAATGATAGTTGTTCGTTGACCGACAACAATTCATTGTTATTTGCCATTTTTGTATATTCTTCCAAATAACCCATTTTGCATCATTGTAAACTACCGTTTGGAATAACATTTAAATTTCTACAATATTTAAGAATGTTAAATAATGCTTCTGAATGATTTTTTCATAATAAATTCAATCTATAGTCATCAATTCAATAATCAAATTGAAAATTTGATCTATTTTTATTTTTGTTAATAAAGTCAATTAAAGCATTAATTTCATATGCGCTTATTTGATTACCGTTATATGGAATGTTTTCATTTGTATGGTCAGGAAGACAATTAATATTTGAATATATTCCAATATAGTTATTTTCGTTTTTGTCAGTAAACACATTAGGATATTTGTTATATAAAGAAGTAGGGGAATAGTTATATATCTGTTTTGCGGCATCGTCAAATAATATGATTATTGGACAAGATTCATCATATTCTTCTTTATTTTTTTCACGAATTTTTAACATTAAATTTGCTAAAGCAAAAAAAGTTAAGCATACGTATGATGCATCGTATGTATGAAAAATAACTGGTATTTTATCTTCAGAAGAAACTTCTATAGATTTTTTTCAGAAATCAAAATTAACTTTCATATTTATGTTCTTGCACATCCATCAACATGAATTATTTCACCAGTAATATAACTTGCCATATTACTTGCTAAAAATACATATGTATTTGCAATGTCTTTTGGTTCACCGATCCTTCCTAATGGGATGGTTTTTATTAATGGTGCAATTACTTTTTCTGGTAATGCTTTAACCATATCGGTGTTTGTAATGCCAGGAGCAACGGCATTGACTCTTATCCCTTTTGGTGCTAATTCTCTAGCAAGAGAAATGGTTATACCATTTACAGCAAATTTACTTGCTGGATACATAACTCCTGCTGGTTGACCGTGCTTACTTACCATTGAGCTTGTATTTAAAATTACACCTTTAGTTTTTTTTAAAAAAGGAATAATTGTCTTAGAACAAATAAAAACAGATTTAATATTTAAATTAATTATTTTATTAAATTCATCTTCTGTATATTTTTCAATTGGAGTAGATGAGGAAATACCAGCATTATTTATAAGAATGTCTATTTTACCAAAGGTATTTTCAACTTCATTGTACATTTTGATAACCTCTTGTTCATTAGTCAAATTAGGGTAAAATCCTAAAACCTTAATATTTGGAAATTCTGTTTTTAATTTATCTAATGCTTTGTTTACTGTTTCTTGCCTTGAACCACATATGGCAACTTTTGCACCATGAATAATAAATTGACGAGCTGTTTCAAAGCCAATTCCTCTTGTTCCACCTGTGATGATTGCAACTTTATCTTTTAGCAACATAATATATTAATAATAATATAAGAAGAACTTCTTATATAATATTTTCATCTAATGTCTTTAACAGCGTTTTCGATAATTTTAATAATTTTAGTAGCTACAATTTGTGGTTTTCAAGTATTGATTCATCCTTATATCAAAAAATATACAAATTGTTATGTTCTTTGATTAACAATATCAATTGTAGGGTTAATTTATTTTATTTTTGGTAGATGAATGTGAGATTGCATTGGTGCACAACATTATTTATCGACTGGAGAAATATTACCATACTATAGTAATCCAGGAATTGATGTAGGACCATGAGAAGACTTTTTTAAAAGTAAATCTATGCTTACTGATTTGTGCCCATTTTTTTTCTTGGGAATGTGTATTAGTCTGATATGTGATAGGTCAAGAAAGATTGCATCTTTCTTTTGTGGACCAGCAATAATCGGAACAATTTTTACTTATGCAGGAATGGTGTTTAATGCTCAAAATTTAGTTGCCATTAATGCTGAATTTATTTTTTTAGGTAGACCTCCATATAGAATGATGTTTATTCTTCATTTTTTAAATTTAGTTATAGCTGTGGGTATTTGATTAAATACTCCTTCACTAAAATGAAAAACATTTTTGTGAACTAATGTAACAACATTTTCATTTTATTTATATGTAATTATCATGGCTTATTCATTTGATATTAATCACTTCGTATCAGGAATGAAACCAGGTGATTGGGCTGAAGGTGGAGATTATTATGTAATTGGTATTATGTTTAAAACTATACCATTTCCATACATAATATTCATTCCTTTATTAATAAGTTATGGGGTTGTTTCTTCGTTTATTTGTTTCCATTATTTGATGCAATCTAAAACAAAACGCTATCATATACCTAATAAAAAAGCTAAAAATACTAATGTATTCTTAGGTTATTACGACTTAAAAGCTAAGGTTTAATTTATATAGTTAACTGTGTACTACCATAGAAGTTAATGTTATCTCTTGTTTTAACTGTCATAGTTTTATTAACTGTATCTAAAACAAATTCATATTGGCCTTCTTGAAATTTGCTTTCAGTAATTCCTGATTGACTTAATCATAATGATTTTAGAGTATTTAAATCAATAGTTCTTCCTGTAGCATCAATTTGTTTTGTCATTAATTTAGAAATGTGAGGAATAGCATGAATGCTATCAGCACCATTTGTACAAACAGCTATTCAATCTGAATCTAAACTATACAAATTACATAAATTTTGAGGAACTCATAAATTATTTATTTTTACATTATAGAAGACGTTTGAATTATCAGATCTCTTAGGTGAATACATAAATTTTTCATTAAACAAATTAAGACATTCTATTGTTTCGGAAGTATCACCAATTAACTCTCTTGGTAATTCACTTACTCTTGTTGGAATTGATAATGTTTGAATACTAGTACCAAGAAATGCATCAGAATAAAAATTAAAATTCATTTGTACTTGCGGATCATCAAAAGAAGCACTATGATTATAGTCTCATATAAGATTAGTGATTCCTGCTTGAGCTCTAAATGCATTTTTACCCATATACCTTAATGTATATGGAAGAATTACTGTACCAGTAACAATACAAGCATTTTCAGATGCTCCAGAAAACCTTCCATAACCAAAACATCCTACATCTTCAGCACTTCTTCCTCATGTTGAAGGTGCCACATCATAACAACCTAATATGGAAACAACTTCATATGTTGTGTTGTTAAGAAACAAATGGTGGCCTATGGATAATAAAGCGTCTGGGTCACTGCTTTTTGTGTAACTTGTTAAGATGCTTACTTCATTTGGTTTATAAGGGTTTAAGATATATAAACAAATAATTTCATCACCAATTAATTTTTCAAATTTTCACCCATATTGTAAAGTATTTATAGTTTGACCAGTAATACCGCTGATATTTGTTCTAAATCAAGATAACGCCCCAAAGATACAATTGAAAGTTAATGAAGCAGGTTTGTACGAAGTGTTATTAGATTTTACTGTTAATGTCGTTGTAAAAGTTTCTCCCTCAATTTCAGGATCATAATTTCCTTCATAAGTTAAAGAAAAAGTTTCAAGTGGAAGTGTTGCTGGATCAACATCATTTGCTGCACAAATAATTTCAATGTTCTTTTGGATGGTATTATTTATAAATTGTGATCTACAAGAATACATTTCAATTGGATTACTTGTCGATCTTCCGGTTTTTGTAAACACATCACCAATATTTAATCTAGTATCTTTTATATAAAAGATAACCGAAGATTCTCCGTTGTAATAGCTACTTCCAGATTTTTTATAGATTGTGAGTTTGTATTGTAAACCGCCCATACATATAGAGTCGTTTACATCAAAATCAATAGCATCCATTTTAAGATTAGGAAATTGTGATGTTAAAACACTAATCATTTGATCTCTTGTTGGTAAAGATTCTCATGGAGTATTATCGGATGAAGAAGCTACTGTTAAAACTGTATTATTAGGAACATCAATTGTAATGTTTGTTGGGGTTGCCGGGGTAAGAACAGAATAGTTTAATGTAGCACTACCTGTTATTCCACAATATTTAGCTCCATCAGATAAATTAATTTGAACTATCTTTTTTGTGTAATCACATTTAAAAGTTAAATAACTTACAATATTTGCATATTTTCCATATTTAGCATTGTTTTTAAGATATGATACAACAAGATCGCGCATATCTTGGTAAGAAGGATCTGCATAAATATTAGTTAAAGAAAAATCATTAAATAAATTAGTTAATGTTATTGGTTCAAATACGTTTGAATAAGATAAAGTAAATGATCCTGTGTATCTTTGTGAATGCGGGGCACTAATTTCAATTGTCTTATTTAAAGGTGTAACTTTATACTCTAATTCATTAATAACTGATTGATAAGATAATTTATTGTTTTTTGACAAATATGTATATAAGTATCCGCCTACATCTTCACTAGTGGGTGTTGTTTTTGCACCGACCATTGGATTAAGAACAGGGTTTGAAAAAATACTATTAATATTTATCGGAGTATCATCAGACAAATTAATATTTTGATTATATGTTTTAGGTGAAACAAGAGCGTAAAAAGGAGTAGTCAAACAGAAACTACTAGTTAAGCATGTTATTAGTGTAATTTTTCTTTTAAACTTCATATTTTTCCTAATTTGATAATACCAAATTTGCTGTAAATTGTCCATAGTAATAATGATTATCTTTTATATAAATAGTAATTGTCTTGGCATTTCTATCAACAACATATTTATATATTGATTCATCATCTTCAATTTTCGCTAGTAAATCAGCATAAGACATAGAAGCCTGTTGAGCACTAGTTGTTATTCAACATGCAAATATTTCTTGATCTGTATTATTTATAGAAGCATTAACTTGTGGAACCATAATCTTAGATACATGAGGAATAGCTAAAATATTTGTAGTTTTAGATTTTCATGTATCACTTTGTTTATATGTTTCTCACAAATTTTCAGTAACATACAATGTTGAAAATAAATAGTTATTAGCTATGTTTTTCCCATTTGATTTTCCATATGGGTAATATTTCTTACTACTTAAAAAATATGTAGGCATAGAAATTGTAGCTCCACCAACTCACTCAGCTGGAATATCTTGAATTCGTGTTGGGTTATTTCATCTTTTAACTCCTGAACATTGATAAAAGGCATCTGAATAAAATGAGGCATTAAAATCTAACTCTTTATCATCATATATTTGTCCAGGTTTCTTTAATCAAACAAATTCAGTTACGCCGGATTGGCTTCTAAAACAATTTTTACCAAAATATTGAATAGTATATGGTAATCCAATTTTTCCAAAAAGTTGACAAGCACCACTGAAACCTACAGTTAATGATGCAAGTGCACCTTTATCATCTTCTGCATTTGATAAATTTGCTTTTTGAATATCGCATGCACCAAGAACTCCTCAAACATCATATTCTATATTTTGGTATTTTACTTTGTAACCAATATTTAAATATGGATCCCCAGTACTAACCATAGCAACATTTGAATAAGCAATACCAACTTGGTTGTTGTAAGGATTCATTCGTTCAAAAGCAAATTTTTGACTACTAATTGTAGATAATTGGTTTGTTGATCAGCAATATTCAGATTGATTACTAAACAATTCTTGACATGTAACTTCAAAAATAGGTGGTTGTTGAACATAAATACAATTAATTGTTACAGATCCTTTATAGTATCGAGAATTGTCATTAACAGTTATTGTTAGAGTAAAATTATTTCCAATAGTTTCAGTTTCTCCTGCTCCAGAAGAGTAAACAAAAGAAAAATCATCACTTATTAATGTACCTGGATCAATATTATTTGCTGTAGCAATAATATTGATTATTTTGTTTTCACCAGATTTTGCAGCAGTTCCATTTTTTGTTCGGTATACTTGCATTGGATTAGATGCATCTTGTCCTACTTTTATAACTAAGCTTAGTTGAACTCTTGTGTCCTTTAAATAAAATATCACACAAGTGCTTCCGGTATAGTAAGAAGAATTATTGTTAGGAACAATAGTTAATCTATATTGTGTATCTCAAATGTTATATGCATCTTCAATATTGATTTGAAGAGCATCTGTTTGTAATGACGAACCAAATTGTTCTTTTAATTTTAAAACAAATTCTTCATAATTTGGTAATGCTGATCAAGGAGAAGAACTTGCTGTTGATGCACAATCTAAAAAAAGTATTAACTGGGATAATTGTTGCAATGTCAGTTGTCACAGATGGAGTATTAACTTCATAAGGAATTTGTAGTGTAGTTCCTTCGTCTACGATTCCGCAATACTTTGCATCAGCAGTCAAATGAATTTCAACTTTATTATTTTGAAAATTAAAAGTTAAATATGAAATAACATTTTTGTAAATGTTATATTCTTCTGATTGATTAAAATAGTCAGCTATAGTACTAATCAATGATTTTCTTGATGGTACTGTTAATGAAGACTGTATTTTTGTTAATCCTGAAAAAAGTTCAGTAAGAGAGATTTTTTTGAAAATATTTGTGTATTCTAATGTAAATTGACCAGTGTATCTACCAGAAACCTCTTCCGCTTTAACAGAAAATGTTTTATTATTTGAATCAACAGTAATTGTTAAATCATTTAACAAAGTTGGATACTGAGAAAGCAAATTGTTTTCTGTTAAATACTTGTATAAATGACCATAAACATCATCATTAGATAAAACTTCTCTTACTCCAATAATTGGTTTATTTGATGAATCAGTACCAATATTGAATATTGAGTTAATGTTAATAATCACATTAGGCTCATCTAATTTGGTGTTGCACTTAATTGTAGTACTATTATTTACGGGAGAAAAAGACAATAAACTACTGCTAATTAAAGTAGTAGTCAAACACATTGTTTTAAATTTTAAAATTCCTCTTTTCATCAAAATTATTGATTTAATCTATATGCGATTTCAAGCGGATCTCCTTGATAATGAAGAGAATTAGGAACAGATAAAGTTATTTTTTTGTTTGTTTTGTCAATCGCAATAGTTACTTCTTGTCAAAAAATTGGTGATAGATCAGTTTGTTGACTAATTTTGTATTCAAAAAAGCTAATAATATCTGCATCAGATGGATCAGTATAGAATTCTAAACCACCTTCTGGAATAAGGGTTTCATATGTTGATTTAAAATCTATTTTATTTAATAAAGTATATTCAAAAAAAAGTTTAGTGTTAGATGTATCAAGAGAGTCTGAAAGACTTGCATAATATGGGTTAGACTGATTCATTACGATTTGAGCATAAAGCTTGTTATCTTTTGTTGTTTTTTTAAAGTATCAAGAATCAGTAATAGTATTTAATTTTTCAAAAAAAGGAAAGCTTTCAATATCGCTATAGTATTGAGTAAATGTAGTTTTGAAGTTTCCTGTGTCTGGATCAACAATATATTGGTGAGAGTTTGAATATGATCAAATATTTTCACCTGATTGTCAATTTTCATCATCATAAACAAAAGGACGTGTGAACACAATGGTGAATTCAACACCATTTGGCTCTTGTGAATAAACAGAAAATTGTGGGTTTGGGATCAATCTAAGTGCATATGTGATAGTAGTTTCATTTGTTTTACGTCCATAATATCCGTTTGTATTTCATAGAGATTTTCAATTTTCCGCTATTTCCGCATCCGCACCATTAACTCCTGCTTGTCTTGCTGTTTTATATGAACCTGAAGATTCATCAAATTCAGCTCAATCTGTTCAAGTAGGAGTAGATTCAGAGATGTTCAAACAATATTGAATATGAACAGAGTTAGTATTTAAATTTTCATTTTTGTCTTTAATTGCTTTTAATATTTGTGCATTGCTTGGTGCAAAATTATTAGCATATTCATCAGTAGTCATATCAATGTCGGTATTAGTAAAATCTTCGCTTAAACTTCTAATTTGATCAGTTTTGTCTAAATAGAAATAAAATTTTACTGAACCTGTATAGTTAGTACTATGTTGCATTGCTGCCAATGTTACTTCTTGTCATTTGTTATACGCATCGTTTTTATCATAGTTATTTTGGAAGGTTACAGTTAATTCATTAACCATTGATTTATTGTCTTCATCAACAGTATTAATTTGCTGTTGTAGGTAATATAACAAACTATCTTTGCTTCAAATAACATTTTTTGCACCTTCTCGTAAACCTTCACCTTGGAATTTGGCTCCGCCAAAACAATTATCATTTGTCATTACTGGATCAGATCCAATAGAAACATCTTCTTTTCAAACAGAAGTAAGTTTTGAAAAAACAGTTTTAATGTCTGTTTTTTCTTCGGTATTATCATTAGCAACAGCAATTGCAACGCCTGTAGCGATGCCACTAATTCCGCATACAGCTAATGGAGCAACTGCAAATAGCATTATTTTTTTCATTTTAAATTTTTTTGAATTTTTCATATTTTATTTCCTTATCATTTATTGTATTAATTGATATTCGATAGTTTTACTGAACGAGTTATAGTGCAATGATGAATTTAAGTCATTAGAAGTAAGTAGTGTTTTAATTGTTATTTGATTAGTAGATATTTCTATATGTATTTCATCTCAATAGAATTTTTCATCAGGTCCATATCTAGATATGGCTTTACGTTCAATAAGTTGCCTTACTTCCTGTTCTGTTGGTGTTTGATAGAATACATCATTAAAACTAATGTCAAGATATCTTTCAACAAAATCAATTTTTTCAATTAATGATCATTTAAATTCATATCTTGTTTCGGTTTTTGTTTGGTCATTTGAATTGAAATATGGATTTCCATTAATGTTAAATTCAGCGATTTTAGTTTCGAGATCAACACTTTCTAAACTTCAATTTGAAGGGTATTTATCTAATTCATAAAATCAATAATTTTGTTTATAGTCTTCTGTGAATATAGTTCGAAAGTTATTAATTGTAGGAGCTACAACAAATTCATACTCTTCTTCAAAACTTCATTTATTTTGTCATGTTTGTTCATCAGATATCTCTGGCCTATACAATTGTATTGTTACTTCAATAGGATTTTGATATTTATAATATGTGTTTAGATCGTTTGGTGCTATTCTTAAACGCATAGCATCATTTTTACTACCATAGGTATCTTCTTTTGAACATCATAATGAATTAGCGAATGCTTCGTCATCAATGCTTTGTTGATCATAGACACCAAATTTTTTATTAGAATCATAACCAATAACAGGACTAATATCAGGCGTTATTTCTTCATAGTCATTTCATTCAGCAGTCATTTCGCTTTCAAAATTAGTACAATATTGGAAGTGGATAGCATCCACATCTAGTTGAGGATTTACATCTGCAAAAGCATTTTTTAAATTTTGATAAGTTAATGATTTTAAATCCCTAATACTATTAGAAGTTAAATAAGAAATATCAGTTTTTTGTAAGTCAAGAGCTAATGAACCAGAAATACTTAAATTTAATCAATAATAAATTGAAAATGAACCAATGTAGTAATTTGAGTCTTTTTTAGCGGATATTATTATTTTATGTCAATGATCTGCACAATCTTTTTCTTGTTGATCTGGTTCTGTATCAAATACTACATCAACTTCACTGTCAATATCAGGATATTTGTTTGCTGGATCTGCATCATCTAAATCTTCTTGTAAATGCTTAATAATTTTGGCTCTATCATATAAATAATCAGTAGAAGTATTTATTCGATATCCAGATTCACCTTTAAAACTTACGTTACCTCAACAATATTCAGCATCCATTTGATATGCACTTTGTGGAATGTTTTCCGATACATCATCTAGTCAAACTGAACCATGTTCATGTTCATCTGACCCTACGAATTTAAATAACTCTAATAAATTTGTCTTGATTGTTTTATCATCTGATGAACTACACGAGCAAGATGAAACATAAAAAATACTACTAGTTAATAATAATCCAGTAGCACACAAAGCAACAATTCTAAAAAATTGTTTAGATTTTTGCATATTAATAATATTTTAGTTTTTTTTTTTTTTTTAAAAAATTAATTAAGATTTTACTAAGCTTTGTTAACTTATTAAATAAAAAAAATCAATGCTTTAATGCATTGACTCTTTTACTTAACTAAAGCAAGAATTGCTTCTTCTGTATTGTCTCCTGGTCTAGTACCAAGTTTTAATACTCTTGTGTAACCACCATTACGGTTAGCATATTTCTTAGCATAATCATTAATTGTTTTAACCAATTCATCAATTGATTTGTCTTTAGTAGCTAAAATAATTGATCTAATTTGACGGTTAGAAGCTAAAGTGTTTTTCTTTGCTAAAGTAATTACCTTATCAACGTGTTTTTGAGTTTCTTTAGCTTTAGTAATAGTAGTAGTAATTTTACCATAAGCGAATACATCGCTTACTTGTTGTCTTATTACCATTTGTCTTCAAGCTGAAGTTTTTCCTTTTTTATTAATAAATGACATAATATTCCTTTCATTTAAAGATTATTCATCTTTAAAAGTTAATCCGTAATCAGTCAATTGTTTTTGAATTTCACGTAATGATTTCTTACCTAAGTTGTTAATCTTTTCAACTTGTGATTTAGTCATATTAGTTAATTCTTGAATAGTTTGAATACCATAACGTTTTAAACAGTTGTATGAACGCACAGATAAGTTCAAATCTTCAATTGCAATTGATAAAGTATTTGCTTTTTGTTGTTCAAGTTGCTGGTTAATCACTTGCATTTCTTTAACTTTTTCATTTAATTCAATTAATGGGTTGAAGTGTTCAGCTAAGATTTTAGCAGCTAATGCAACTGCATCAGTTGCATTAATTGAACCATTAGTTGTAACTTCCATAGTTAATGAGTCACCAGTTAATGTTTTAGTAATTTTGTAGTCATCTACATGGTAACCCACTTGGATAATTGGGCTAAAGTTAGAATCAGTAGCAATAACTGATAAAGTGTTAATTAATTCACGGTTTTCAGTGAATGTTTTAAAACCACGTCCTCTTGTAGCATAAATTTCCATATCAAAACTTGCTTTCTCGTCTGTAATGGTACAAATGTACAAGTTTTTATTAACAATTTCCATGCCAGTAGGAGCTTCAATATCAGCAGCAGTTACAGTACCAGCACCTTTTTTAGAGATGTTTAATGTTGGTCATTGTTCAAGCTTTGTACTAGCTAAATCTTCATCACTAAATGCTGATTCACTTATTTTAAGAACTAAGTTTTTAAGATTTAAAATGATTTGAGTAACATCTTCTTTTACACCTTTGATTGCTTGAAATTCATGAGTGACACCAGGAATTTTAACAGCAAATACTGATGATCCTGGAATATTTGATAATAAAGTTCTTCTTAAAGCATTACCAATTGTTGTACCAAAACCTTTTTGTAAAGGTTGGATAACAAACTTAGTTTGTTTAGAATCTTCTTTTTGAATGATTGGTTTAATTTCGTATTTTAAAAATTTTTCCATTTTGTTTCTCCTCTCTTAATTAACGTGGTTTTTTTGGTGGTCTACAACCATTGTGTGCTAGTGGTGTTGCATCAGATAATTCTGTAATATCTAATCCACATGCAGCTAGACTTCTAATTGCTGTATCTTTACCTTGACCTGTTCCATTGACTACAACTTTTACAGATTTAAGACCCATAGCCATAGCAGCTTTTGCTGCTGCAGTTGCTGCTACACCAGCAGCGTATGGAGTTGATTTCTTTGAACCTTTGTAACCAATTACTCCTGATGAAGATCAAGTTAATGCATTACCTTGTTCGTCTGTAATAGTAACAATTGTATTGTTAACTGTTGAGTGAATATGAGCGATACCTTTAATGCTAGCGATTTTCTTTTTCTTTTTAGGTTTAGCTTTAGCGCTAGTTTTTTTAGTTGTTTGTTTAACACTTGCCATATTTTACCTCCTTACTTAGTTTCTACTTTCTTGTTTGCAATTGTCTTACGTGGACCCTTACGAGTTCTTGCATTAGTCTTTGTACGTTGACCTCTTGTAGGTAAACCTCTACGATGTCTAATACCACGGTAACAGTTGACTTCCATTAATCTCTTAATGTTCATTGCAACTTCACGTCTTAAATCACCTTCAAGTGTTAACTTGACTGCAACTTCACGGATTGCTGCTAATTCTTTTTCAGTTAATTCGCTTACTCTCTTTTCTGGGTCAATTTTTGCTTCTTTACAAATTTTCTTTCCCATTGGTATACCAATACCATAGATATAAGAAAGTGAATAAGGAACTTTTTTGTTGTTAGGAATGTCTACACCTAATATACGTGCCATTTTGTTCTCCTTCTATCCTTGTCTTTGTTTGTGCTTTGGATTTTTGCAAATAACCATTACACGACCTTTTCTTTTAATAATTTTACAATCCTTACAGATTGGTTTTACAGATGCTCTTACTTTCATAGTTTATATATTATATATGAAAATTAACGGCGATAAGTAATTCTTCCACGTGTTAAGTCATATGGACTTAACTCAACTTGGACAGTATCGCCTTGTAAAATCTGAATCTTGTGAAGACGCATTTTACCAGACACGCTAGCCATTACTTCAATTCCATTTTCTAATTGAACTTTGTAAGAATTTGCATTAAGCACTTCTTTAACTGTTCCATTAATTTTTATTGCATCATTTGCCATTAATTTCTATTTTTTTCTCCTTTTTTAAGATTTATTCAGTCAAGATTTCACAACCTTGATCTGTTACTAGAACCATATGTTCTCAGTGACATGTTAGTTTGTGGTTTGACGAATATACAGTTCATTTATTTTTTGAATCAATGTAATATTCGTGACCACCAGTCATTAACATAGGTTCTATGCATAACACCATACCCTTTTTGATTTTGACTCCTGTGTTGGGGTTTCCAAAGCATAAGATCATCGGATCTTCATGGACGTGGTTTCCGCATCCATGACCCCCAAAGTCACGAATCACATCATAACCATTGGTGGATGCGATTTCATATATTTTGGCACTAATATCTCCGATATGGTTATTCGGTTTAATTAGTTTTAAGGATTCATCTAATGCTAGTTTAGTAACACGATTAATTTCGATTGCTTCACTATTATTAGATGGTTCTACCACCAAACTAAATGCAGAATCGCATATGTGGTCTTGATAAGTAATTCCCACATCAAATGTAATTAAATCATTTGGTTGAATTATGTAGTCATCTGGAATTCCGTGAATTAACTGATCATTCACAGAAATACAAATGTGTTTAGGAAATCCGTAACATTTGTAGAAACTACAACTTGCATTATTCTGCTTTGCAACTTCATTTGCAAGTTTATCAAGAGAGATTAAGCTGACACCGGGTTTGGTTTTGTCAATTAACACTTGTCTTACTTTTTTTCAAATAGCACAAGCTTGCTTAATCAAGGCAATATCTTCATTTGATTTAAGATAAATCATTAGAATTTTTTAATTGCCTCAAACATTTGGTCTTGATTGTTGTTACCGTCAAATTCGACCAAGATTTGACGGTGTTTGTAGTAGTCAATTAAAGGTTTAGTTTGTTTTTCATAAACTTCTAAACGTTTAGTTACTGAGTCAATGTTATCATCTTTTCTTTGAATTAAAGTTGTACCGTCGTGGTCACAAACGTTTTTAGATTTAGGGGGCATAAAGTAGATGTTATAAATGCTATTGCATTTAGGACACATTCTTCTACCTGAAATTCTTTTAATAATAACATCATTGTTAACGTTGATTAAAATTGCTTTATCAACTTTGGTAATTGAATCAAGATATTTTGCTTGATCAACCGTTCTTGGATAACCATCTAAAACAATATTTTTATTTTGAATAGAGGATAATTCTTGTTTAACTAATTCATTAGTTAAATCGTCACTAACTAATTTACCAGATTGGATAACTTCATTAATTTTTTTACCTAATGGACTATCAGATTTCATGATCTTTCTAAAAAGATCACCTGTAGATAAATGAATATATCCTAATTCATTTTTAAGTTTTGCTGATAATGTTCCTTTGCCTGATCCTGGGGCACCTAATAATACTAATACCATAACTTACTTCCTATCATAACCTTGTAGTTTTAGAACTACTTGCAGACGAATCAAATGAACTAACAATTTTTGTTTTAGTAACGTTATATCCACTAGTTGTAGAAGCGGACTTAATTGAATTTCATAATTCAAGTGAACCAGAAACAATAATGATAATACCTGTACCACCAAGAGATAAACCACTTGGAATTCCAGTAACTTTTGAAAGTATATAAGGCATTAGTGAAATGATTGCTAAGAATGGTGCACCAATTCAATTAATTCTTGTTAGTACTTTAGTAATTTGTTTTTCAGTATCCTCACCATTCTTAACACCGGGAATAAATTTACCTGACTTTTCAAAATTTTCAGATAATTGTTGAGGGTTAACTTGCACGTATGAATAGAAGAATGAAAACAAAATAATGAAGATGAAATACAAACTCATACCAACTCAAGAAGTTAAAGTAAAATTCTCTTCAAGAATTCATTTTGCATTGTCTTCAGGTAAGAATTGAGCGATAGTTCCTGGGATAGTCATAATTGATGAAGCAAAAATTACAGGAATTACACCAGCAGGATTTAACTTAATTGGTAAATAAGCTAAATCATCAATTTTTGAGCTAAAACCTTGTCCTACTTGTTGAACTGGAATTTTTCTGGTTGCTCCATTAATAAATATTGCAAAAACTAAAATCAACACAAAGAATGCAACATAAAGTAAGAATGTTAAAGCAACAGTTAAATGGTAAGTTGAGACACCCGGATTAATTTTTCCACTAATTGACTGGAATGCATATGTAAAGTCAGGAATAATTGATCCAACGATACCTGAAAGAATTAATAGGGTAACACCATTACCTACACCACGTTTGGTAATAATATCACCTATGAAAATACAAATGTAAGTTCCACCAGTTAATGTTACTAGTAAACTAATAATTTCTCCGGCATTTAATTCACTAATAGAAGAATGTCCATAAATTGTAATGCTTGAACTTTCTCCACTTGAACCAGTTTTTAAGATCATAGCAATAACTGCATATGCTTGTGCTAAAGCAAAAGGAAGAGTTAAAAATCTTGTAATAATTTCTAATTTTCTTCTACCACGTTCGCCTTGTTTTGCCATTCTTGACAATGGTGGAATAAGATCGCTTGACAATAATTGCACAATGATTTGTGCAGTAATATAAGGACCTACACCAACAGCAAACATTGACATTTTAGATAAACCACCACCAGCTAACAAGTTCATCATATTAGCAAATGAATCAGATTGGTGATATCCATCTGGAAGCTTAATTCCAGGTGTAGTTAAAGTACTAACAAAATGAAAGAAAATAATCAAACAAATTGTTATCAACAATGAGAAGATAACATTTTTGTTTGTAAAAATTTCTTTAAAAGTTACTCAAAAACTTTTGTTAGCCTTTTTTTCCATTATTTAGAATATTTGATTTCTCCACCTGCATCTTTTACTAATTTAGCAGCACCTTTAGAGGCTTTGTCTACATTAATAACTAATGCTTTAGATAATTTAGCATTTCCAATTAGTTTAATTTTAGCATCTTTAGAGCTAATTAAATTTTTTTTAACTAAAATTTCTTTAGTAATTTCCTCACTACCTAGTTTAATAATTTGATTTAAAGTAATTACTTCGTAATTTTCCTTGAAGTTATAGTTGTTAAAACCAACTTTAGGGATCTTACGATATAAAGGAGTTTGTCCACCTTCAAAACCTAATCTTACTTTACCAGATTTACGAGATTTTTGACCTTTAGTACCTTTACCAGAAGTCTTACCAATTCCACTACCAAAACCACGACCATATGTTTTAGTCTTGTGATTTCTAGAACCTTTTGTATATTTTAATTTATTTAATTCCATTGTCTACCTCCTATAAGTCTTTAACTTCTTTGTCACGTAATTTAGCAACAGTTGAAGGATGCTTTTGACTTAATAAACCATTAATTGTAGCTTGAACCATATTCATCTTAGTGTTTGATCCTAAATTCTTAGTATAAACATCTTTGAATCCTGCAGATTCAATAACGGCACGAATTGCACCACCAGCAACAATACCAGTACCTGGTTTTGCAGGTTTGATTAAAACCTTAGATGCAGCTTCATAACCAGTTACTTCATGGTATAAAGTTCCTTTTTTGTTCATAATAACTTTCTTTACATTATTACGAGCATTCTTAACTGCTTTTTTAATAGCATTTGGAACTTCAGCAGATTTACCAATACCATAACCTACTTTACCGTTTTTATCACCAATAACAACTAAAGCAGAGAAACGCATTCTACGTCCACCCTTTGTAGTCTTTGATATTCTCTTAATATCAACAACTTTTTCTTCAAAACCACTTGTAGAGACTCTACGATTTGGTTTTTTAGGTCCACGGTTATTTTTAGAATTAGTTTTTTTTGAATCTTTAGATTCAACTTTAGCATTAGTTTTAACTTCTTTAGTTTCTACTTTTGCTTCTTTTGTTTCTTGTGCTTGTTCTACTGGTTTGTTTTCTTGTTTAATTTCGTTTGCCATATTTTTCTCCTAGAATTTTAATCCGTTAGCTCTTGCTGCATCTGCTAAGGCTTTAATTTTTCCGTGATATTTGTTTCCACCACGGTCAAATACTACTGTAGTTACTTTATTAGCTACTGCTTTTTTAGCGATATCTTCACCTACTAATGTAGCATTTTTAATGTTGTTACCTTTAAGTTTTAATTGAAGAGTTGAAGAACTAAATAGTGTTTTTCCTGTTTGGTCATCAACAATTTGAGCGACAATATTTGCATTAGATTTAGATACTACTAAACGAGGTTTGGTATTACCTACAGTTTTAAGATGCTTAGTGATTCTTTTGTGACGAAGAGTTCTTTGTGCCTTACGATTTACATTTTGTTGTTTCATATTCTAATCTCCTTATTTCTTAGATCCTTCAGCAGTTTTACCAACCTTACGAATAATGTGTTCATCTGAATACATAATACCTTTACCGTTATATGGTTCAGGTTTTCTAGTAATTCTTACTTTTGCTGCAAATTCACCTACAACAATCTTGTCAATACCATTAATTAAGATTTCGGTAGGGGTTGGACAAGTTACTTTTAAACCTTGTGGAATTTCAAATACTACTGGATGGCTAAAACCAATAGCTAAAGTTAATTTGTTTCCACTAACTGAAGCTTTGTAACCTACACCAACAATTTTTAAATGTTTTTGGTAACCTTTATGAATACCTTCAATAGCATTAGCAATGTTTGAGTTGATTGTTCCATGAAACATTCTTGTTTGTTTTTCATCATTAACTCTTGATACCTTGATCTTATTTTCAATGTTTTCAACTTTGATTAAAGTTGATGGGTAAACAACTGTTAATGTTCCAGATTGTCCTGAAACTTTAACATCATTAGGATTGATGGTTACTGTTACACCTTGTGGGATTGGAATTAATTTATTACCTTTTCTTGACATATTTCCTCCTATCAAACATACGCGATAATTTCGCCACCTAAGTTATTTTTACGAGCAAATTTATCTGTTACAATACCTTGGCTAGTAGAAATGATAGCAATACCTAAACCATTTAATACTTTTGGTAATTTTTTAGATTCTTGGTAAACTCTTAAACCTGGTTTAGAGATTTGCTTCATTCCGCTAATACTTGAAACAAAGTTTTTGTATTTTAATTTAATAGTAGTTACCTTGTTTGAAGATTTTTTATCCTTAGCTATTGCATAGTCTTCGATGTATCCTTGTTCTTTTAATACATCTAAAATTGCAGTAGTTAATTTACTAGTGTAAATTGTAACTTCTGGTAATTTTGCTTTTCTAGCGTTGTTAATCTTTGTGATTAAATCTGAAATTGGATCTATATACATATTTTACCTCCTATCAAGATGCTTTCTTTACACCAGGAATTTGTCCTTTGTGTGCTAATTCACGTAAGCAAATACGGCATAATCCGAATTTACTGTACACTCCGTGAACACGACCACAACGTACGCAACGAGTGTATTTTCTTGTTGAATACTTAGGTGTTCTTTTTTGTTTTGCAATTAATGATTTCTTAGCCATTTTTCCTCCTAATTAATTGTTGCCTTTCGTTTTAGCGAATGGTAAACCAATTGCTTTTAATAATTTTCTTGCTTGTTCATCATCATTAGATGAAGTTACAAAAGTAACATCAAATCCACGAATTTTCTTTACATCATCATAATTAATTTCTGTAAAAATAATTTGTTCTTTGATACCTAATGTATAGTTACCATGGTGATCAAATGAACTATTAGAAATACCTTTAAAGTCTCTAACACGAGGAAGTGCAATATTAATTAAGTTTTCAATAAAGTTTCACATCTTTTCTCCTCTTAATGTGACTTTAGCACCAATACCTTGGTTTTCACGTAATTTAAAAGTAGCAATTGCTTTTTTAGAACGTGTGATTACTGGTTTTTGACCAGTAATAGCAGTTAATTCATTAACTACTGATTCTAATAATTTAGCATCACTTGTAGCGTCACCAACACCTGAGTTAATAACGATTTTTTCAAGTTTAGGCAATTGCATAACTGATTTGTAAGCACCATCAGTCATTAATGCATTTTTAATTTGTTCTTGGTATTTTTTAGTTAATGTATTTTGCATAATTATTTACCTGCGATTTCTGTGTTTGTTTTCTTAGCAATTCTAACTTTCTTGCCAGATTTGTTAATTTGGTAAGAAATTTTAGATACTCCTCTAGGAGCTTTTGGAGCAACTAATGCTAATTTTGATAAGTTAATTGAAGCTTCTTTTTCAATGATTCCACCTTTTTCTGCGTTAGCAGAAGGTTTAGTATGCTTTTTAACCATATTTAAACCTTCAACAATGGCAGTATTGTTTTTAGGAAAGACTTTTAAAACAACACCTTCTTTTGTTGATAGTTTTCCAGAGATTACTCTGACTTTATCACCTTTTTTAATTCTGTTCATATTAATTCCTTTCTTCCCTTACAATACCTCTGGAGCTAAAGAGATGATTTTTGTGAAACCTTTATCTCTTAATTCTTTAGCTACCGGACCAAAAATACGAGTTCCACGAGGTGTTTTATCTTCTTTTAATAAAACACAAGCATTATCATCAAATGCTACCTTGTTACCGTTTTCACGTTTGATGCCTTTTTTAGTTCTTACAATTACTGCTAAAAACATTTGGCCTTTTTTAACACCAGATTCTGGAATGCAATCTTTTACTGATACTTTTACAATATCACCAACTGTTGCATATCTTTGTCTTGAGTTACCTAGAATTTTAATAACTCCTACTTTTCTAGCACCAGAGTTATCTGCAACATTCATTCTTGTCATAAATTGAATCATAACTTTTTACCTCCTATATTATTTAGCTTTAACTGTAATCTTTTGTAAACGGTAAAACTTTGTTTTACTAATTGGTCTTGTTTCAATGATTCTTACAGTATCTCCCACTTTAGTTTCTTGTTTTTCATCGTGAACATGGTATTTCTTGTGAGAAATAACTTGTTTCTTATATAGTGGGTGTAAGTATTTTCTTTCTACTTCAACTACAATAGTTTTGTTCATCTTAGTAGAAACTACTACTCCAGCGAAGACCTTACGACTATTTCTTTCCATATTATGCTCCTATTACCTTTCTCTTAACTTCAGTTGAAGTTTTTTTAGATTGTACTAACTTTTGGTTAGATGTATTTTTTTGTTCAACTTTAGTTATTTCAGGGTTGTTATTAGTTTTTTCTAATTTACTTGCAGCAACTGTAGATTGTGCAATTGATTGTTCAACTGTTTTGCTAGATGATTTCTTTGCAGTTTCATCTTTAGCATCAAGAGAGTTTTCAATAACATTGTTAATTGATTTAACTTTATTGTTTTTACGGTCATACATAGTTACACCATGTGTACCAATAGTTAAATCAATACCACGAGAATTTAAAACTGTGAAAGCTTGAGCAATTGTTTTTCTAATTTCAGCGATCTTGTGAGTTTTTTCTAATTCACCAGAAGCCATTTTGAAACGTGATTCAAGCAATTGTAATTTTAATCTTACGATTAAAGCACAAATTTCTTCATTAGTTTTTCGATTTAATTCCTTAATCATTTTTTAATTCTCCTTTCTTAACAACACGAGTTAAAACGTTTAACTTGTTGCCTGCTTTTCTTAATGTGTCTTTCATTAGTGGTTCAGGGATACCTGCTAATTCAAACATAACTGTACCTTTTTTAACAACAGCTACTCATTGTTCAGGGTTACCTTTACCTGAACCCATACGTACTTCTAATGGTTTTTTTGTTAGAGATAATTGAGGGAAGATTCGAATTCACATTTTTCCAGTTTTACCTAAAGCTTTTGATAAAACAACACGGGCAGCTTCAATTTGTTTGTCAGTAATTCAATTACCAGTTGTTGCCATTAATCCGTATTCACCAAAAGCAACATATTTGTTACCTTTAGCTTTACCATCGTATCTAGTACGATGTGGTTTACGATATTTTACACGTTTTGGTTGCATCATAATTATTTAGCCTCCTTATTAGCAACAGCTGCAGGTTTGCTGTTTCTTGTAGGTTTGTTGCTGTGACGGTTGTTACGTTTCTTGTCACCAAATTTGTCTTGTTGTTTAATAACAACTTGGTTGTTTAACCCTTTTGCAAAGATTTCACCACGGTTAATTCAAACTTTAACACCGATTTTACCATAAGTTGTTAATGCTTCTTCAATAGCATAATCAATATCAGCTCTTAAAGTAGTTAAAGGAATAACACCATGAGAATAACCTTCTTCTCTAGCCATTTCAGCACCACCTAAACGACCAGAAACTGTAGTTTTAATACCTAAAGCACCAGAACCCATAACCTTTTTGATAGCTATTTTTTGAGCATTTCTAAATGAAACACGGTTTTCGATAGCATCAGCAATTTCTCTAGCAATTACTCTAGCACTTGTTGCTGGGTTTCCGTGAGCAATAACGTTTACATTAACTTTTGTTTTTCTACCAACAATTTTATTAATAGCAAGAGTGACTACAGGAATGTTAGTACCTTCTTTACCAATGATTAAACCTGGTTGACCACAAGTAATAAATACATCTACATTCTTTTGAGTTCTTTCGATTTCTACATTAACGATTTGAGCAGTTTTGTAAGCAGACAACACATATTTACGAATTTTTTCGTCTTCAACTAATCATTGTGCTACTTGTTGATCGTTCTTAGCGATTCAACGAGAATTTCAATTTTTGTTGATTCCATAACGTAATCCATTAGGATTGATTTTTTGCGCCATTATTTCTTACCTCCTTTTTTAGCTTTTTTAGCTTTAATAGCTAATAAGTCTTTTTCTCTTTGTTTAGGATCGTCACTTAAAACGATTTCAATATGGCTTGTACGTTTTCTAATCATATTAGAAGAACCTTTAGCACGTGGTAAAGCACGTTTCATTGTAGTTCCTTGATTAGCTACTATATGGTAGATGTATAAGTTATCAACACTACTAAAACCTTTAGTGTTAGTTGCGTTTGCAATAGCAGAATTTAATAGCTTCTTGATGATAGGAGCCATTTTCTTTTCAGTGTGATCAAGAATTACAATAGCATCTTTAACTTTTTTGCCACGAATTAAATCACAAACTAATTTAGCTTTAGATGATGAAACACGAATATTTCTTTGAATTGCGTATGCTTTCATATATTACCCCTTATTTGCTTGCTCCTGTAGCTGCTGCGGCTTTAGCGTCTTCAGCTTTATTGTTTGATGAGTGTTGTTTGAATGTACGAGTAGGAACAAATTCGCCTAATTTGTGACCTACCATATCTTCAGTAACATAAACGTTGATAAAAGATTTTCCGTTATGAACACTAAAATTTAAACCAACAAATTCTGGGAAGATTGTACTTCTTCTTGATCAAGTTTTAATTGGTTTGTGCTTTGGATCGTTTTTAGCAGCATTTACTTTTTTAAGTAAGCTAGCATCTATAAATGCACCTTTTTTACTACTTCTTGACATGTTTACTCCTTATTTTCCATTTCTTCTTCTAATGATTAGAGCACTAGAGGCTTTCTTTTGTCTTCTAGTCTTAACACCCATGTGACGTTTACCTCATGGTGTACGAGGTGCGTCATAACCAATAGATTGTCTACCTTCACCACCACCGTGTGGGTGATCGTTAGGGTTCATAGCACTACCACGAACTGTAGGTTTAATACCCATATGACGGCTTCTACCGGCTTTTCCTAAGTTAACTAAGTTGTGGTCTTCATTAGATACCACACCAATTGTAGCTCTACAATTGTTAGGAATTTTTCTAACTTCACCTGAAGCTAATTTACAAATAGTGTATGCTCCTGTTTCATCTTTACCTAATACTTGAGCAAAACCACCAGCACTTCTAGCAACTTGTCCACCGTGTCCAGGGATTAATTCGATATTATGTACAAAAGTACCTTCAGGGATGTTTTTTAATAATAGAGTGTTACCTGTTTTAATATCTATTTTTTCACCAGAAACAATTCTATCACCAACTTTAATATCACGTGGAGCTAAGATATAGTTCTTAGTACCATCTAAATATGAAATTAAGCAAATGAAGGCAGTTCTGTTTGGATCATATTCAATTGTTTGAACAATTGCTTCAATACCATCTTTATTTCTCTTAAAATCAATTTCACGGTATTTTCTTTTGTGTCCACCACCTTGGTGTCTTGTTGTAATAATACCTTGGTTATTTCTACCAGATTGGTTGTGAATT
This sequence comes from uncultured Mycoplasmatota bacterium, assembly GCA_949527715.1. Taxonomy (GTDB): domain Bacteria; phylum Bacillota_I; class Bacilli_A; order Mycoplasmatales; family Mycoplasmoidaceae; genus Malacoplasma_A. Next base: position 27,296 of record CATEWF010000006.1, read on the forward strand.
GATTTAGTAAGAGATTTGTTTGGTTTATTTGAGTTTGTAGATAAAACTTTCTTATAGTCAATAAGAATAGATGTACGTTTACCTTTTGAACGAGCTTTAATTGATTTTATTGCCATATTTTACTCCTTACTTAGCTTCCTTCTTAACTTCTTTTAAGTTAGAAGTTGCTTTTTTAGGTTCAGCTTTCTTCTCAACTTTTTTAGAGTCTTTTTTCACTTCTTTTAAAGTTGATTCAGTTTTTTTAGTTTCAATTTTTTTAGAATCTTTTTTAGGTTCTTCAACTTGTTGTTCAGCTGAAATTGACATACCTGCTGGAAGAGTTACATAAGCGATTTTTACTTTTTTAGTAAAACCAGGTTTAGCTGTACCAGTTCTAATTTTTGCAGGTTTTCTAATTTGAGTTGAAACCTTTGTAGGAGCAAAACCATAAATAGATTCAAAAGCTAATTTAATGTCACTCTTAGTTGCACTAAGATCAACAATAAATGCGTGTTTCTTAGGCTCGATATTTTGTTGAGCATAAGATTTTTCAGTGTGAACAGGCTTAATAATAATTCTTGAGAATTCCATATTATGCACCTACCTTTCCATATTTCTTAATTGCTGATAATTCAACAATTACGTTTTTAGCGTTTAAGATATCTTTAACTGAAACTTGGTTAAATTTTTTAGCAGCAGTTTTATTAACGTTTGCAAAAGATTTGATAACATTTAAAGATTCTTTAGCGTCAGAAGTTACAAATAAATTCTTTTGACCATCAATTTTTAGTGCTTTAAATAATTTAGTAGCAATTTTTGTTGAAGGTTTAGAAATTTTTTGATCTTCAATAACAAACAAAGATTTGTTATTTATTTTTACTAATAAAGCAGAATCAAAAGCTTTCTTAGATACTTGTTTATTTGTACCTAATTTATAGTTTCTATTTGGTTTTGGTCCAAAAACAACACCACCACCTACTCAGTGAGGGTTACGAATAGAACCTTGTCTTGCGTTACCAGAGTGTTTTTGTTGTAAAGGTTTTTTACCACCACCTCTAACTTCAGCTTTAGTTAAAGTAGAGTGTGTACCTTGTCTATTACCAGCGTTTTCAGCTAACACTTGATCAAACATTGCTTGGTTGTAAACTTTGTCTGTAGGAAGTTCAAAACTGATTTCTTTTACTGATTTTCCATCAATATTAATTAAATTTAATTTACTCATATTAACCTCCTATTATTTCTTAGCACCTTCTGCTGGGTTAGCTGCTTTAGCAGCTTTTTCTGCAGCTTCTTTTTCTTTTTGTTTAGCAGCAGCTTCAGCTTTTTTTGCTTCTTCTGCAGCTTTTGCTTCAGCAGCAGCTTTAGCTTCTGCTTCTTCATTTGCTTTGTGTAAAGCTTCTTTGTCTTCAAGGTTTTCATTTTCTTTTAAAATTTCTTCCTTGATTTCTTTAGTAATAATTTGGTATTCAGTTTTCTTTGCTGGATATTTAACTGAAGTTTTAATTGTTACTACACTTCCTGTTGGACCAGGAATTGCACCTAACAATAAAATTAAGTTACGATTTTTAATTACATCTAAAACAACTAAATTTTGAATTGTTACTAGTTCATGTCCGTAGTGACCTGACATTTTCTTACCTTTAGGTACTCTTTGTGCTTGGCTACCACCACGACCAAAGGCTACTGAACCTTGGTATCTGTGAGGATATCCTGCACCATGAGCTAAAGGACCGATCTTAAAGTTTCATCTCTTGATTGCACCAGTGAAACCGTGACCTTTAGTAATACCTTGAACATCAACGTATTGACCTTTTGTAAATGTATCAACACTAATTAAATCACCTACTTTGTATCCTTCGGTTCCTTTGAATTCACGAACGAATTCTTTAGGTTGAACATTTACTTTAGTAAAGATACCGTTGTATGCTTTAGTTTTTCTTTGTTTCTTTTCAACATCTAAATAACCCACTTTGATGTTTTTGTTTTTCTTGATTTCAAGTACAACGTTTGGTTCACAACTAACCACTGTTGCAGCAAGTTGCTTTCCATTAACGTCAAATACTTGCATCATTCCCACTTTTGTTCCAATTATGTATTTCATAATTTATCTCCTTGTTTCGTTCACTCCACTATAAAGTTATTTGAATTTCTACTCCTGATGGAATGATTAATCTCTTAAGAGCATCAATTGTTTGGATTGAAGCTTTTTTAAGAACAATTAAACGTTTGTGGGTTCTACGTTCAAATTGTTCCATTGCAGGTTTGTATACGTGTGGAGATCTACACACTGTAAAAACTTCCTTCTTTGTTGGAAGAGGAATTGGACCTTTAATTTCGCAATTAGTATTAACTGCAATTTCAATTATTTTCTTAACTGATTTATCTAATAATTCATGATCATAAGAAAACAATTTAATTC
>CATEWF010000007.1 GCA_949527715.1 uncultured Mycoplasmatota bacterium
GTTCGAGTCCGATAAGAATCTTTTTATTTCTCTTTCATTATTTCTTCTTGTTATTTTTAAGAAAGTGTTTATCTTTATCCTAATAAGATATACAATGGTGTTAAGATGTTTTTATAGCATTTTGACACCATTTTTTTTATTTTTAACATAATAAATTTGTTTATTGTATGTTTTTATCGTATATTTGCATAGAATATATGTGTAATGCGTAATATGAATATATTAAATAACTTGTTGAATGAAATAGAAGAAAAAGAATTAAAAACGGCTGATAATATTATAGTCGCTCCATCTAACAATAAATGTAAAGCAAATACAATAAAAATTTTTCTTGCAGGTACTATTGATGACGGTAATTCGGAGAATTGGCAGAAAAAAATTTGTAAAGAATTCATAAATAATGAAAAGTTTTCAATCTTAAATCCAAGAAGAGATAAATGGGATAGTGATTTAGGTAGTAGTGAAGTTATACGACAAATTAAATGGGAACATCGAAGAATGGATGAAGCAGATTTCATTATTATGAATATATTACCAGAATCTAAATCACCAATAAGTTTAATGGAAATTGGTATGTATTGCCAAAGTAATAAATTGTTAGTATTTTGTACTGATAAATTCTATAGATTTGAAAATGTTAAATGTGTATGTGAAAAATATAAAATTAAATTGATTGAAACCAATAAAATTGAAGATATTGTTGAACAAATTTTAAAACTTAAATAAAAATGGATTATAAATTAATTTTTGATACCATTGTAGAAAATACTGTTCAGTATTTAATTGATAACAATATTAAAGCAATGGTACTTGGTATTAGTGGAGGAATTGATAGTACTGTATGCGCAGCAATTTGTCGTGAAGTAAAGAGAAAAACTGGTATTCCATTAATAGGGCGCAGTTTACGGATTAAGAATAAACATGACGAATATAGTGCTTCTGTTTTAGTTGGAAATGCATTTTGTGATGATTTTAAAGAAATTGATTTAAGTAATGGTTATAATAATTTATATGATGCTATTACAATCAATGAATGTGGAGTTAATAAACAGACTTTAATTGCAGATGGAAATATACAAGCAAGACTTAGAATGATATATCTTTATAATCTTGCTGGTATAAATAAAGGTTTGGTGATTGATACAGATAATTTATCTGAACATTATCTTGGTTTTTTTACAATAAATGGTGATGTTGGGGATTTAAATCCGATTGGTAATTTATGGAAAACAGAAGTTTATGAACTTGCACATTATTTATCTGAGGTTTATAATTTTAATAACGATGTTGAGGCTTTTATGGCAATGGAAGCATCAATAAAATTAACTCCTACTGATGGTCTTGGTATTAGTAATTCTGATTTAGAACAAATTGGTGCGAAGTCATATAATGATGTTGATGATATTTTGAAAACTATCATTACAAAAGAAGGAAATATTAACATTTATTCTAATAAATTTAAACAACTTTCTGAAACATATGGTTTTGACGTATTAACTAAAATTGTTGATAGACACCTTAAAAGCCAATTTAAAAGAGTTAAATTACCGATTGTCGTTGATTATAAAAAAGACAAATAAAATGAGTAAAATTAAATTAGATAAAGACCAGTTAATAGGGATGACTGAAACAAGCGATCCAGCTTTTAATCTTGATATATTTGATAGACTTTATAATGGTAATATCATTATTACAAAGCATTTGACGAATAAAGTTATTGAAAAACTTATCGAGAATAAAGATAAATGTATTGTTCATTGTGATTGTACTGGCATGGGTGGTACAAAAATAGAGCCATTTGTTCCATCTGTCGAACAGACATACAGTAAGTTCCAACAATTAATTGAGAATAGTTTTCCTATTGAACAAGTCGTTTTACGTATTGACCCTGTTGTCCCTACTGATAAGGGGATAAATACTGTAAAACATGTTCTTGAGACATTTAAGAATAGTGGTATAAAGCGTGTACGTTTCTCTATTTTGGATATGTACAATCATGTTAAAGAGAGATTTAATAATGCAGGTTTCCCATTACCATATGAAACATTTCACGCACCTTATGAAATGAGGAAAAAAGTATATGATATGTTTAAAGAATATGGTGAAAAATATGGATTTGATGTGGAGGTATGTGCTGAACATGGTTTTGAAAGTATTCCTTGTTTAAGCCAAAAAGATATTGATATTTTAAGTTTAACAGATAAAATAACACTTATTGGTTCGGCTGAACAGAGAAAACATTGTTCTTGTCCGCAAAACAAAAGGCAGTTATGCTCATATTCAGTCGAGAATAAATGTAAACATGGTTGTTTATATTGTTACATGAAATGATTAATGTTTTTTATAATATAGATTAATAATATGAAAAAAATAATGTTTAATGACCGATATGGGCTTACTGATGCCGTATTGGAAGGTCGTAAGACGGTAACAAGAAGAAAGTTAACATTAACATTGCATAAAGAGATAAATGATAAACTTGTTGAGGTTTTTCCATCTAAAATTTTTCTAGAAGATGAGAAGTGGAAATTTGTTTATGATGGAATGGTTTTTCATTTGCCAAAAGAAAATTATCCACTTTATAAAATAGGTGAAGTAATTGCTATTGCCGAAAGGTATTGCGATGAATATGAAAAGATACAAGAAATGAAAAATGATAAACTTTATTCTTTAATTAAAGAAAAAGGTTGGAATAATAAAATGTTTGTTAAAAGCGATTTAATGCCACATCATATTAAGATAACGAATATTAGAATTGAAAAATTGCAAGATATTTCTGATGAAGATTGCATTAAGGAAGGTGTAGAATTTCATCAAAAGCAATATGAGGAAAATGGTATTCGTGAATATTGTGTCTGTGGTTTGAAACATTGGAGAGCAATAGGATGTTATGCTTACAGTACACCAAAAGAAGCATTTTCAGTTTTAATTGATAAGATTTCTGGAAAAGGAACATGGAAAAATAATCCTTTTGTGTGGGTTTATGAATTTGAATTGGTAGATTAAAAAAATATTTGATATATTTTAACATAAAAAATTTGCCATTTATAAAATTAATCCTTATCTTTGCAATGTCAAATTTAAAAAATATTATATATGAGTGAAACGATAAAATTTAATCCTTTTGATGAACTTGATGAAGAATGTTTAATGACATTTGAAGAGTTTAAGATTTCAGTAAAATACGATATATTTACTGATGATGATGGTTATGGATACTATGCTACAAGTGATAAAGTATCTAATGTTTATATTAATTTTAGTGATGTTTTAAATAATACTGTTCCTGAATGGGTAACACACGTATGTTGGTATAACAAGTAATTTTTATTTATAAATAATGGCAAATAAATTTTTTAATGCAGTAAAATCTGCCTTTATCGTAACAGAAGAAGAAAATACACCTTCTATTAAAGAGGAAAAAGTCGTTACAACTAATGTTGGTGTTAATACGACAAATCGTAATGTAGCAACCTCGACATCATCAGTTGAGATTAATGAAAAAACCGTTAATTCAATTAATCAAGGGTTGTTGGATAAACTTTGTGAACGTCTTGAACAGGAAAATCTTCCAGGACCAGATTATATGGAGTTGAAAACAGCAATGAATGATGAATTTATTGTTGAGGCTGTTCCTGATGAGAATAAACGTTTTGGAATTGCGTTTAAAACTTTGCAAGCGAGTTCTCCAAGTCTGACTAAACAATATGTCCTTGAAAGCATTGATAAATACGTTAAAATTCTAAAAAATTGGGAAAATGAAGCCCTTGTTGATGTAAATAAGAAACGTAGTGAAATTTCTGATAAGAAAAAAGAAATTGAAACATTGACACAGCAAATGAATGAACTTCTTAAAAGACGCAATGAACTTCAAACTGAAGTTAATAGTACTGAAGAGAAATGTGCTAAAAACGAGAATGATATGAAGAATGCTGTTGGTTTTCTTGTGAGTAAATTAGAAGAAGATAAGAATAAAATTAATGTTGTACTTTAAAATATAAAATAATAATGAATGATTTGATTGAATATACTGATGATAGAAAAGTTCCCTTTTTCAAGAAACCTGGTAGTGTAACTGGAACAATTTTACTTGCAATTGGTGGCATTTTTGCCTTGATGCACATTAATCCAATTTTGGCATTTCTTAACTCACTTTTATCAAATACAATTACGTTTATCGGTTTGTGTATTGCTCTTGCTGCAATTGTCTATTGCATATTAGACCCTAAAATTCGTAAAATTATAAGTGAATTATATTTTATGCTTGTACGTAAAGTAATGGGACTTGTAGTTGAGATGGATCCTATTGCAATTGTACAACATCATATTGAACGTATGAAAGAAAAAATACGTGAAATACAGAAAAATATGGGTTCACTTGACGGTTTGATTAAAGAATCCGAAAGACGTTTAAGTGAAAAGAAGAAGAAGATTGAACATGATGCCATTGCGTTGAAAAAGTGTTCTGAACAGAATAAATTGTCAGAAGCACAGGTTTATGAACGTTCTGTTGTTCGTCTTGATGAAATTATTAAGCGACAAGAAAAAAGACTTGATGATGCACGTAAATGGTATAAAATTCTTGGTGATTTGAAATATGAAGCACAACTTACAGTAAAAGATACTGAAAATGAGGTAAGTGAACGTGTTGAAGAATGGAATATGATTAAGAAGCAGCATAAAGTATTTACTTCTGTAATGGGTATTCTGCAAAATAATGACCAATTTAATACATTTACGATGGCTATGGACCATATGTCGTATGATATTACTCAAAAACTTGGTGAAATGGAATCCATTATTAATGAGACGGGTAGTATTATGACAAAGATGGGTCTTGAAAATGAAATTACATCTGAAAAAGCATCCGCTTTAATGGAGAAATATGACCAATATGGTATTGACGGACTTTTGGGTAAAGTAAATCCAAAAGCAATTGAAAATACAAAATCTCGTTTCATACCTGCAAGTGAACTTGAGATTATGGAATGTGAGAAAGTTAGTGAAAGACGGGTTGTTTCAAATAGTAGTCCAAAAGCAATTGAAAACAATTGGTTTGATAATTAATAGTTTTAATTTAAGAATTATATGCAAATAGAAACTGTTTATAAAGTTTGCGGAAAATATTTTAACACTAAGGAAGAAGCCGAAAAATTTGAAAAGGAAATTCAAAATTATATAGATTTTAATATTGGAGATGAAGTCTATCTTAATTCTGAAAATGAGTTAGGTAAAATAGTAAAATCAAAGATAATTGATATTGAAATTTTTTATAGATGCGATGGTTCCCCCTATCCAAAATATATAGTTAAAAATATGGGAGAATTTTATAGGGATGAACTTTTCAAAACCTTTGAGGATGTATGTACTTCTCTTAAAGAAAAAATGATAGTTTATTAACTGTGTTTAACGAAAAAGATTTGGATATATAAAAAATAGTTTATATCTTTGCACATATTTAAAGAAATCATTTATAAATTGTAGAAATGGGACGTATTAAAGAAAAATTGATAGAAGAAATGTTAAACAAACCAGTTTTAGTTGGTGAAATGGTTCGTGTTGATTCAAAGTATGTTATTAGTGCCAATACTGATAAAATATGTAAAGTTATTGAAATATTAGATGATAATAGAGCAAGAGTCACATATAAAACTGATGAAGTAGGAAATGCTAATTCTATCATTAGCGATATAGTACCTATTTCTGCGATAAAGAGAGATATTGATTATGTTGGTGTAAATCCTATCCCAGATAGATGTTGGCATGATGATATGATTAAATGTAACTATAATTTATATTGGGTACTTACATCTTTAAAATCACAATATAAAGACAATAAAGGAAATGAAATAGTAACATTTAATTTTAATCCTTATTTAATTGATAAAGAAGGGAATAAGGTCTATTACCAAAGAGATTTCTGTTGGTCTCTTAAAGATAAAAAAGATTTTATTGAATCTATATATAATCAAATGAATTGTGGTGTCATTGTTATAAAATATAATGATGATGACAAAATGTGTGAAGTCGGTGCGGAATATGATGTAATTGATGGAAAACAAAGATTAAAGACCTTAATTGAATTTTTTAATGATGAGTTTGAAGATAAAAATGGTTATTATTGGAGTGATTTTTCGAAAGTAGCGCAGAGAAGATTTTTATGTTTTAGTCCATTTACGGTCTATGAATTTAGAGAAAATGTAACGGATGAAAGGATAAAAGAAGCCTTTTTGAATGTAAATTATATGGGTGTTGAGATGTCTAAAGAACATATTCAGTTTGTAAAATCAATAAAACTATAAAAAATTAAACAATTTTTAACAAAAAAGATTTGGAAGTTTCGAAAAAAGGTTGTAATTTTGCAGCGTAATTAAGAAAACAAAGTATTAACAAAAAAATTAAATTAAAAAGTATTATGGCAAAAGTAATGGTACGTGGTTGGGTTAAAGTGGCAGCAGTAGTCGCTATTGTAGCAATCGCAGTTTTTGGTATTTCAAAGTATACTGGAAGTACAGAAAATGGAACTAAGAGTAGTAATCCTTTAAGTGGTTTGTTTAGTGGTGGTGCTGATAAAGACGTTATAACAGTCGGAACAAACACATATGCAGGTTTTATGCCTTTTATGTATCTAAATGGTGGTCTTGATCCTAACGAGAATAGTGTGATTTATAAAGATTATGGTATTAAGTTGAAGATAGTAGTACAGGATGATTTTCAAGCAGGACGTGCTGCTTTCCGCAATGGTGATATTGATATTATTTATTGTACGGCAGATGCTCTTCCTGTCGAAATGAGTGAAGGTTCAGAAATGAGTGATGCACGTTTGTTTAATATTTCAAACTGGTCACGTGGTGCTGATGCAATTGTTGTGAATAAGAATATTAAGACTGTTGGCGATTTGATTGGTAAAGTGGTTGCTTGTTCAGAAGGTACTGCTTCACATACACTTCTTCTAAATACTCTTGAAACTAATGGTATTGGTTATGATAGGGTAAATATGGGACAAGGTATTGATAAGAACAAAGTAAATATTAAGGTTGTTGGAAGTGGTCTTGATGCCGCAGCAATTTTTAAGGCTGGACAATGTGATGCCGCAGTTGTGTTTTCACCTGATGACCAAGATATCGTAGCATCTATTAATGGTTCGAAAGTTCTTGTTTCCACTAAACAAGCATCCAATATTATTTGCGACTGTCTTATTGCAAAGCAGACTTATCTTGATGAGAATAAGGAAAATGTTCAGAAATTAATTTCGGCTCTGTTGTATGCAAATACTCTTATGAATACTGATGAAACAGCCGTTAAAGAGGCTGCAAAGGCATTTGCTAAGTCTTATGGAACTGACGAACAGTTTGCTATTGATGGAAGTAAGAATATTCATTATGTAACTCTTGGTGATGAAATTAATTTCTTCGGTCTAAATAGTGGCTATACAGGAATTAAGGGTGATGAACTTTATTCTAAAATGGCACGTACATATGAAGGTCTTGGTTTGTGTAAGCGACCTCTTGCATGGCGCAAGGTATCGAATTCTGATATTATCGAGAGTCTTATGAGTAATCCAGAAAGTATTAAGGGTGAACAATCAGCAGAAACGGTAAAGGTATTTACTGCTCCAACAAAAGAAACTGAAAACAAAGAAACTATCTCTAATAAGAAGATTACTATTGAGTATGCAACAAATAGTGATATTCTTGATAATAATGCAAAATCACTTATTGATAGGGAATTTGTAAGTATTGCAAAGCAATTCGCAGGAGCACGTGTTAAGATTGTTGGAAATACCGATAATACAGGTAATGCTGCTTATAATATTGAACTGTCAAAGCGAAGAGCACAGAGTGTTGCCAATTATTTGATTAAAGAGTATGGTTTTGACTCCAATCGTTTTATTATTGTTGGTAATGGTTCAAAGAAGGCAATTGAAGATGGGGTAAGTGGTGCAAATCAGCAATATCGTACAACTGATTTTCAATTGGTAAGTGAGTAACAATAACTATTGAAGTACATAAAAGCCACTATATTAGTGGCTTTTTTAATAATTTTTAATTATAAAAATTTGGTATCTAAATAGAATTTTTATAACTTTGTATTATATAAAAGTTATTCATAAATTAAATGAAAAAGAAAAATGTTAAAGAAGTTATTTAAATTTGGTGGTAATAGTGACTTTGGTAAAGTTAATAATGCTATTATTAGTATCGTAGGTCTATTAGTTGTGTTGATTGGTTGGCAATTTATTTCTGCTAATGAAATTATACCAACAAAGGTATTGCCAGAGCCATTAAAGGTAATAAGCAGTTTTGGTAGTTTGTATAGTGATAATTATTTGCTTTCAAATATATGGTTTACTGTTAAATTAAATCTATTGTGTTATTTATATGCTATTCTTATTTCGTTTCCAATAGGTTTTCTAATTGCTTTATGCCCATTTTTGAATTTGTTTATTGGTAAATATATTAATGCATTACGTTTTACCCCAATGACAGCAGTTACGGCATTATTTATTTCGATATTTGGTTTAGCATTTTCGATGAAAGTATGGTTTTTAACAATTGCTATTAGTATTTTTATTATACCAGAAATTGTTAATCGTATTAATGATTTACAAAATCCCAATAATGTAAAGGATAATGTATATCTTCAGACAATCCAAACTCTTGGTGCAACAAATTGGCAAAAATTTAAATACGTATATTTTCCTTATGTGACAAGTAATGTAGCAAATAGTCTTATTGGACTTCTTGGTATTTCTTATAGTTATGTTGTTGTGGCAGAACTTATATATAAGGATGGAAATATAACAGGTATTGGTTCTATGATTAATACGATGATTAGACAGGCTAAAATGCCAGAAGCATTTGCTCTTCTTTTCTTGATAATTGCTATTGGTTATTTGCAAGATTTTATTTTTAATAAATTAGCAAAGATTTTGTTTCCTTATAAATACAACAATTAATATCATTTAAAAAATAATCGTAATGGGAAAATTTAATAAACTTTTTACAGTTGAAACTGTTGAGAAAGAAGATACAAATAGTGTTGTTACACAGACTTCTGTTATAGAGAATACCAATAGTGAAAATTATATGGAATGTAAAGAAACAAATGTGCTTGAACTTAAAGATATCGTTCTTAAATTTGGTAATTTTACACTATTTGATAAAATCAATTTTACTATTCCTGACTTTCAAGGTAAAGGGCAATTTATAACAATTATGGGTAAGTCTGGTTCTGGTAAAACTCAACTTTCACGATTAATTTCTGGTTTGACCAAACCTAATAGTGGAGAAATAAATCTTTACGGTAAACCTTATACAGAAAAGACATTTATTCCGACAGTTTTTCAACAATACTCAAGTTTTGATTGGATGACAGTTCTTGAAAATGTTGAACTTCCAATGAAAATGAAAGGAATTGATAAAGAAACAAGATATAAAAAGGCTATGGAATTAATAGACCTTGTTGGTTTAAAAGGGCATGAGAATAAGTGGGCAAAAATGCCTCCTCTTTCAGGTGGACAGTTGCAACGTGTGGCTTTGGCAAGAGCATTGGCGAGTGATTCACAAATTATTGTTCTTGATGAGTATTCTAGTGGGCTTGATGTTGCTTCAAAGGCTACAATGCAAGGAATATTGATGAATATCTTCAATGATGAAAAAGTTGATAGAACTTTGATATTGATTACCCATGATATTTCAGAAGCATTATTTTTATCACAACGTATTTTTATTATGGATTCTAAAACCCATAATTTTTCAAAGGTAGTTAATATTGATTATGGAAGTGATAAACGTGATAGGGATGCAATATTGTCATCTGATAAGTATAAACAATATTATAAGGAAATTGAAGATGCTTTAAAAGAATAATGAAAATTTTTACGATATTATTTTGTTTGTTAGAAATAATATCGTAAATTTGTATTAAAATAATTTGTAAATGAAATTGGATATTATTGATATAGAGAAGAAAAATAAAATTGTAGATGAAGCAATTTTACGTTTAAAAAATGATTTTGTCGGCATTGATGAACAAATTGATGAAATAATGAATAATGTCCGAACATGGTATCTTTATCCACAATTACAGGATAGACCGTTAATAGTATCTATATTTGGTTTAACTGGCACTGGTAAAACGGCTCTTATTAAGAAAATTGCTAAATATTTGGATATTGAAAATGATTTAGTCTATTTTAATTTCGCTGAAATTAATGAGATGCATTCGTATGAAATAGAAGATACCATTGAGGAAGAATTGAGCAACGAAAATTCAAGTCGAATGTTTGTTTATGATGAATTTCAATATGCCGCTACGTTAGATGAAGATGGATGTGAAAAAGATAACAAAAGTGGTTTAAAACCATTTTGGGAATTAATGGATAGTGGTATTTTGCATAAACGCAATTCAATATGGGATAATAGATTTCTTTTTAATACAATAAGTTATTTAACAAAAATTAATATCCATCATCCAGTTATGATTGAAGATGGACAATGGGTAAATGCAAAAGAATGTCTGAAAGATTTTAAAAATTATGAAATAATGCAATTTAAAGAATATTTTAATTTCGAAATAGAAGAAGATATTCTACCCAAAAATAATGAAAGAAATATACAAGCAATTGGATTAGGTAAAAGGATACCAAATGATACAAATGATTTCTTTATAAAAGAACATGTACTTGAACAAATTTTTAGACTATATCGGAAATCTAATAGTGTGAGAACTGATAATTTTGATTTATATAATGAATTATATAATAAATCATATGATGAAATAATTGATTTTTTTATACAAACATATGATAATATCAGCAAAGGTTATGATTTAAAATTTAATAGCTCTATCATATTTGTTATTGCAAATCTTGATGAGGCTTATGAAATAAGTTTTAACGTAAATCCTGATATGTCACCAGATCAGTTTCATAAAATAACAAAGAAAATTAATATTGTTGATATTAAGGAAGCCTTAAAGAAAAGATTTAGAAATGAACAAATTGCAAGACTTGGTAATATTCATGTAATATATCCTTCTTTTTCAAGTGAAACGTTTAAGAAAATAATTGATATGACATTGAATAATTATGCTGCTACCGTAAATGAATTAATCGGTTATAAACTTGTTTTTGATAATAGTATAAAAAAATGTATATTTGATGAAGCGGTATTTCCGACACAAGGTACAAGACCTGTATTTTCTACAATACATGAGATAGTGAAATCAAAACTTCCTGAAATTGTGAGAAAAATTAACGAAAATGGGTATAATGATAAAATTGATTATATTAAGTTTTCGTTTAAAAATAAAAAAACAATTATAAATTGTTATTATAATAATGAGGTTGTTGTAAAAATTTTATTTAAAGATAAATTAAGACTTAAAAATTTACGTGAAAGCACTCAAAATGAACAACAGACATTGTGTGCTGTGCATGAAAGTGGACATTTTGTAGTTTATACTGCTTTAATGGATAGAATACCAGAAAAGTTGGTTTCTAAAACAACAGATACAAAATCAAATGGTTTCTTATTAAAAGATGAAGAATATATTACAAATGTAAATTCATTTAATAAGATTATTAATGAGATTAAAATTAGTCTTGGTGGTTATATTGCTGAAAAAATTGTTTTTGGTGAGAAATATATTACTAATGGTGCTTGTGCTGACCTTGAACATGCAACTGTATTGGCAAGTAAGGCAATAAGAGAATGGGGATTTGGTTCACATCCATATTTAACCACATATGTAAGTACACCGCATCCGAAAGGTTCAATTTCTTGCTATGCTATAAAGGATTCAAATAATGATGTAAATACCGAGATAACAAATTTCTTTAATAAAATATATGCTGAAACAGAAGAACTGCTTAATAAAAAAGAATGGAAATCAATGTTGAAAGAAAGTTCAGTTTATTTGAGTCAACATAGTAGTATGCCTAAAAAGAAGATGAAAGAAATATATAATAATGTGCCAAATGAGGTAAAAGTATGTCAAAATGGCAGTTATTATCGTGACAAATTAAAAGAATTTAAATAAATATAAAAATAGCATTATTTTTGCTATTATATTAATATAAATAAAAAATAAAAATTACTAAATTTATGAAAGATTTTTTTGATGTTTTTGAAAATCTAAGATTATCAGATGTTTTTAATGATGAATTTTTAAAGAATCTTGATGGTGTCTTTGAAAAGAAAGAATACAAAGATGGTAAACTTGTTAATAGTGAAAAGAAAGAATTTAAGGATGGAAAAATAGTAAGTACAAGTGGAAGTACATGTGCTATTGATAATAGTGAAACTACTATTCTTGAAATGAAGAAACAAGTTGAAAATTTAACTAAGAAGATTGCCGAAAAAGATGAAGTTATTAAAGGTTTGAAGTCCGATATTGCACAAAAAGATAAGATTATTGATAAATTAACTGAAAAAGTTAGAGAATGCGTAAGTAAACTTGAAAGATTAAAGGAAATTTTTGATTAAGTTGTTTTTTATTAAAATATATTTTTAGAATGAATAAACGAGTTATTGGAATTGATTTAGGCTCTACTTTATCAGAAGTAGCAGTTATTGAAAATGGTAAACCACTAGTAGTTGTTAATGAAGAAGGAAGTACAACTACTCCTTCAGTGGTTTCTTTTAACAATGATGAACGTAAAATTGGAAATCCAGCGAAACGTCAAATGGTTATGTATCCTAAACAAACTGTTAATTTGATTAAACGTTTTATGGGTGCAACATATGATGAAACTAAGGAAGCAATTGAACATGTACAGTATGAAGTTGTAAATAAAAATGGTAAGCCATATGCAAAAGTTAATGATAAAGAGTATTCGGCAGAAGAAATTTCATCAATTATACTTGGTAAAATGAAAAAGATTGCTGAAGATTATGTTGGAGATACTGTAACTGATGCTGTTATTACGGTTCCTGCATTTTTTAGTGATAGTGCAAAGGCTGCGACTAAAACGGCTGGTGAACTTGCAGGATTAAATGTTTTACGTGTTATTGCTGAACCTACGGCTGCTATTTTATCTTCAAATATTGATAAGATCAAGGGTGGAACATATATGGTAGTAGATTATGGTGGTTCAACACTTGATTTTTCAATCGCAGATATTGAAGATAATGTTGTTGAAATCCTATCAAGTAGTGGTGATGTTTATTGTGGTGGTTCTGATATTGATAAAATTATTGCTGATTTTTTGGTATCTGAATTTAAAGATAATAATGGCATTGATTTAAGCAATGATGG
This sequence comes from uncultured Mycoplasmatota bacterium, assembly GCA_949527715.1. Lineage (GTDB taxonomy): Bacteria > Bacillota_I > Bacilli_A > Mycoplasmatales > Mycoplasmoidaceae > Malacoplasma_A. The sequence goes on from CATEWF010000007.1 coordinate 13,264, forward strand.
TATGGCAATGAGTAGAATATATGAGGCTGCTGAAAAAGCAAAAATTGAATTGTCAAACTCTACTATTGCAGAGATTAATTTACCTTATATTACGACCAAGGATAATGTCCCAATTCATTTAGTTACTAGTTTAACTAAGGCTAAGTTTGAAATGCTAATTGACAGTACTGTTAATCATGTAATTGAATGTGGTAAGGATGCTTTAAATAAAGCAAAAATTTCAACGGCAGAACTTGATGGTGTATTACTTGTTGGTGGTTCTTGCCGTATTCCATTACTACAGGAAAAGTTAATCAATAGTTTTGGTGATAAATTAATTAAGAGTTCAAATCTTGATTTAGCCGTTGCTGAAGGTGCTGTGATACAAGCAAACATTCTTGCTGGTAATACTGATACGGATATTTTGTTGCTTGACGTAACACCATTAAGAATGGGTATTGAGACCGAAGGTGGTGTAATGACAACAATTGTTGAATCGAATACGACAATTCCTTGTAAACGCTCACAAATATTTACAACGGCTGTCGATAACCAACCAATTGTAACAATTTCAGTATTACAAGGTGAACGTCCTCTTGCAAAAGATAATAAATGTATCGGTGTATTTAATCTTGATGGTATTCTTCCTGCAAAAAGGGGTGTTCCTCAAATTGATGTAATTTTTGATATTGATGCAAATGGTATTTTATCAGTATCTGCTGTTGATAAAGCAAGCGGTAAAGAGCAACATATTACAATTGAGAATAACAACTCTTTATCAAAAGAAGAAATTGAAAGAATCAAGAATGATGCCAAAGAACACGCTATTGAAGACGAAAGAATTAAAAAAGAGTTGGAAATGGTGAATAAAGTTGAAAGTACCATATATCAGACAGAAAGTTTACTTGAAACTTTTAAAGATAATGTTGTATTAACGACTGAGGATAAAGATTATTTCAATAAAAAGATTGAAGAATTGAAGAAGATTAAAGAAAGTAAAGATTTTGCTAATGCAGATTCTATTATAACTGAAATCAACAATAAATGGCAGACATTATCGGCAAATGCATATTCTAAACATATGGGTGGTGATAATAAACAGTTTAATCAACAAGATATAATGAATATGTTTAATATGAATGGTGGTAATGCATTCACGAACAATGGTTTTGGTTTCAATAATTCTTCTAATGGTGCAACTAAATCAAATGTTGATATTCAAGGCGAGTAATATTTTTGGGAAGAATTGTATTTCTTCCCAAAATGTTATATAGAAATATTTTAGGATTTTTAACGAATAAAATTTGGTTGGAAACGAAATATTTTATAATTTTGCACTTGAAAATTTAGGGTAATATATTTTAGTAATGGAAAAAAAGGATTATTATAAAGTTTTGGGTGTATCTAAAAATGCAACGCCTGAAGAAATAAAGAAATCGTATCGTAAACTTAGTCTGAAATATCATCCAGATAAGCAACAAGGTAAATCTGAAACTGAACAGAAAGAAGCCGAAGAAAAATTTAAAGAAATTGCTGAAGCATACTCTGTCTTATCCAATGATGATAAACGTAAGAAATATGATATGTTTGGTACAGTTGATGGATTTAATTTTTCTAATAATGATGTTGACCCATTCGATTTTCTAAGAAAAATGTATAACAATTATGGAAATTATGAAGCGGAAAATCGTGTGATTAAAGGTTCGTCAATTCAATTTACCGTTAAAGTAACATTAGAAGAAATATATAATAATGACAAACATACAATAAAATATAAACGTTATAAACCATGTCATTCTTGTAATGGTAAGGGCACAAAACCAGACGGTTATGAGACTACTTGTCCAAAATGTAATGGAAATGGGGTTATAATGAATGAATATCGTCAAGGTTATGCATTTGTTAGCCAAACAGTCGAATGTCCTAATTGTCATGGTACTGGTAGGATAGTAGTTAAACCGTGTGAGAAATGCGGTGGAACAGGTCTTGAATTATCCGAAGATACTTTTACATTCAAAGTTCCAAGTGGAATAATTAATAATACCTATACAATTATAAATGGAAGAGGTAATTATCCAGAACGAAATAATGGTATTAATGGTGATTTGAAACTTGTCTTTAATGTACAACAGAATGATAAATTTATTATAGATGAGAATGACCCATTCAATGTTGTTACATATATTGAAGTACCTATTTTAGATTGTATTACTGGCTGTGATACTAAGATAATGGGTTTGGATAATAAAATGCATAAAATAACAATCTTACCAAATACTTTACAAAATTCAAAAGTTATAATGAAAGAACTTGGATTTATGCATAATGATGGTAAACGAGGTAATATGATTGTTTATGTTAAACAGAAAATGCCTTCCAAGATTTCTAAAGATGAAGAAAAATTGATTAATAAACTAAAAAATATGACAAATTTTAAGTAATGAGATATAGTGCAGGTATTATACCATTTAGAATAAATGATGAGACTAATGATTTAGAGTTTTTTGTAGGACATCCTGGTGGCTATGGATGGAGAAACCGAAATTATTGGGCTTTTTTAAAAGGACATATCGAGGATAATGAAAGTTGGCAAGATACTGCAATTAGAGAATTTAAAGAAGAAACGGGTTTAACAATGGAAGATTGCAGTAGTCATATGCTGATACCATTGGGAACTGTACAACAAAATTCAAACAAAATCGCTGTCGCTTTTGCTTTACATTATCCTAATATTGACCCTGATAAATGTAAATCAAATGTTATTGAAGACGGAGTTACCCCAGAAATTGATAAATATAGATGGATTTCTTATAATGATATTTTTGATGTAACTCATAAAACTCATTATATTTTTTATGAAAAAATAAAGAATATGATTGAGGGGAACTATTAAAGATAAAGAATGGTTACGATAGTAAAAGATAAAGAGTTAATTTTTGAAACTGAAAATTATGATGTTATATTAGTTGGGACATCAACATATAATATGTTAACAGGTGGGTTTCAATCTAAAATGAGGTTTAAATATCCATATATACAAAGTGGCAATGATAAAACGAATTATGGTGATTGTAGAAAGTTAGGAAAAAGATTGACTTTTTATAATAAAAAACCAACTATATCGTTAATGTATATATGTGGTTATCCAACTAGTAGAATTGTTAATATAGATTATGAAGCATTAAAAAATTGTTTATTGTCAGCCAATGCAGAATTTAAAGGGAAAAAAGTTGCATCGACTATAATAGGTTCGAGTATATTTGATGGTAATGGTGATAAAGAAAAATGTTTAGAAATCATTAAAGAATGTACACCTAATTTAGATATAACATTATATGATTATGTTCAGAAAAAAAGAAAAGATGAAATGAATAAATATTTTCTTTATATTAGAAGTTTTTGGAAAGATAAAGAAAAATATAAAGAATTATTAGAGACAAGAGAAGATTATCTGAAAAGTCAGTTTTTAAATTAATTAAAATATAGAATGGCAAAAAATTTTAATAACAAAATTAAGGTTGAAGAACCTCGTATTAATGGTGAGTTGAAAATTTATGAAGAAGTTCGTCTGGTTTATAAAGAAAATGTGAATGAAAAGAGTGATAACGATTTTAATCGAATAGTTCCTATTTCAGAAGCATTTGAAATGTCAAAAAAGTATTCTCTTGATTTGGTCGAAATAAATGGTAAAACTACTCCACCGATTGTTAGACTTTGTGATTATTCAAAATATCTTTTTGAACTTAAAAAATCTCTTAAGCAGAAAAGTAAAAATACTGTAGTATGTAAAGAATTACAGTTATCTGTAAACATTAGTCAACATGATTTGGAGATAAAAGTTAAGAAAGCAAAGGAATTTATTGAGCATGGTGATAAGGTTAAAGTTGTTCTTTCGATGAAAGGACGTGAATTAACTAGGAAGGAAGTATCAAAAGAGTGTTTTAATAAATTTATCGAGTTATCTAATGAATTTGCTTCATTTGATTCAGTTCCCAAAGAAGAAGGTAATAAAGTAATTTGTGTTTTAAAGAAAAAATAAATTTTTGTACTAATGGTAATAAATTGTAAAAGTCAGGCAAGTCCGTATTGTCAGCGTGTAGGTTTAGTTTCAACTTATTTTAATGAAATACGTAAATATAATGTATTAACAAAAGAAGAAGAAAAATCATTGCTTATTAAGGCACACGGTAAAAACGAAACTGAAAAGAAACAAGCAATTGATAGATTGGTTACAAGCAATCAACGTTTTGTTGCGTCTGCTGCAATGAAATATGCAAGCGGTGATAATTTGTTAGATTTAGTTAATGAGGGTAATATAGGTCTTATTACTGCTATTGAAAAATTTGACTTGACCCGAGAAGTACGATTTATAACTTATGCCGCATGGTGGATACAAAAAAGTATAACGACATATTTAACACAATATAATAATATTGTTACACCAGCAAATGCAGGTAAACTTCGTATTTTAACGAATAAGGCTAAACAAGAATTCTTTGTAAAGGAACAACGTATGCCTACATTGGATGAGTTACAGTTAATATTAAAAGAAAAATATAATTTTAATGTTGAGAATTTATCTGATTTGGAGTCTTTTCAGTCAATGTCTATTGATGATACTAATAGTTCTAGCGAGGATGATGAAACATTAAGCGAAAATCCGTTATATACCAGCGTTACTGCAAGTAATAATATAGATGATGATATAGTTTATAATGATAATAAGGTTATTGTAAAAAATTTGCTTAAAAAGTTAAATAACAGAGATAAATATATTATTACAAAGGCTTTCGGTATTGATTGTCAAGAAGAAACTTATGAAACAATTGCTAATGAGTTAAATTTAACAAAGGAACGAATTAGACAAAAAGTTTCTGAGATTGTGAAAAAATTATCTGAATATATTGATTAAAAATTGTTTTTAGTATGAAATTAACATTAAAAATTACAGAAGACCATATTAAATTAATTAAATGGTTTAATTTCAAGAGAATTAATGATAAGTATTATGGTATAGATACATATGATGTCTTTGATGCTGGTGATACTTTTTTGTTTGAACAAATGGCAAACATTTTAGGGTATCAAGATAAGATTATACCAGAAACAAGAGAGAGTTATCTTGGACCTTTGTATGAAAAGGAATACCAAGACAAACTGGAAGAGTACGATAGGTTTATTATTGAGAATTTTGTGTTTATCGAAGAGATTATTCATCAGTTTTGTGACCAAGGAGGTTTAAAACCTGGTATTTATTCTTGTCTCGATAATAATCGAATATGGAAATATAATAAGTTTAAAGACGAGTAAAGTTTTTGAGATGTAAATTAAAAATCCCGTATATGCTTATATACGGGATTTTTGTTATTTTTTAGATTTTAGTAAATCGTATAATGTATTTACTTCAGTATCATCAAAATGTCTTATTTGACCATCTGCATCTGGTGTACCAGTTGCTTTTTTAGAGAACAGACTTCTTGCAGTTGCCTTTTCACTTTCGTCATTAGCATCATAAAGACTATATGCTAATGGGGCATGATCATAAATGTCATTTTTTAACATACTCATAACAGCATTACGTTTCATATCTAAACGTTTTGATTTATCTTGTTCTTCATTTATTGCTTTATCAATTAAAAATTGTTGTACTTCTTCTTTAATTATATTTCTGATATAATTTCTTTTTCTCTCAATTAAGAAATCATTAATACTTTCATTTACAATATTTTTTATTTTATTCTTTAATTGTTGTTCGTTCATATATTTTTTATATATAATATTATAATAATAAATAGTGTTAATTTTTTGTTTATCTTATTATTTTATTGTATATTTGTCATAAAATAAAAAGGATAAAAATATGGATAATAAATTACAGTATAGAATGTATGTTTTAGCCGAAAGGCACTTATCTCCTTTGGATAAAGGTATTCAATCAGCACACGCAATATGTGAATATTATAATCTATCCAAAAAATATAGTAAAAATGTAGAATATTTTGATAAATGGTCAATGACTGATAAAACAATTATTGTCCTTAATGGTGGAACTGTTATCGACTTGAATGAAACTATTGAAATAATGTGTCAGAATGATATTGATTTACTTGGTATTTTTCGTGAGATAGATTTGGGTGATATAGTAACCGCAATTTCAGTATTAGTTGATGAACGAGTTTTTGACCATATAAAATATCCTGATTTTGAGGAGTGGTGCGAAACTTTTGAAAATAAAGATAAAGAAAACAGTACATTATATGATGAATGGGTTACTTTTATTGGTGGAAAACAAAATGTATTTTTAAGAAATTTTTTAAATAGTAAAAAATTAGCAAAATGAATTCTAAATAGGTGGGAATGGTGGTGAAAAATCTTTTGAAAGAAGAATTCAATTAGACAAGGAAAAATATATTTCTTGTATGAAAAATGATACTAATATTATATATTACACAAATATTAAAAATATACCTAAAAAATCTTATACTTGAAGATAAATATTATTTTTGTTTAAATAAATTAATAAATGATATAATAAAATGACAAATAAACTTAATTCGTTAATCCGATATTTCGGTGGTAAAGGAACAATGTTTAATAATATAATTGAACATTTCCCCATCAAAACAAGTTTTAATATCTACATTGAACCATTTGCAGGTTCATATACTGTCGGTTTAAAATATTGTGAAGATGTTCCTATTGAAATTTATAATGATTTAAATAAAAATGTTTATTCTTTATATAAAGTATTGCAAGATTCTGATTTATATAAACAATTTAAAGAAAAATGTGATTTAATGATATATAATGAAGATTTACGTAAAGAATATCGTGAGAATTTAAAAAATGAAGACCTTTCGTTAGTTGATAGGGCATATATGTTTTTTTATGTTAATCGTACAAGTCATAATGGTATTGGCGGATTTAGTATAAACACAATTGTTCGTAGAAATATGAGCAAAAGTGTCTCTGATATGCTTTCAGCAATAGATAGGATGGATAAGTTACATCAGAGATTGAGCAAACTTATAGTAACAAATAAAGATGCTTTTGAACTTATTGACAAATATAAATATAATGAAAATGTCTTTATGTATTGTGATCCGCCTTATTTCTGGGACACTAGAACTTCCGCAAGATACGATATTGATATGAATAATGAACAACATCTTCAATTCATTGATAAATGTATTGTTTCAAAATCAAAAATGCTAATAAGTGGATATGATTGTGAACCATATAATAAATTAGTTGAAAATGGATGGGAAAAAATTCAGTTTAATGTAAATACAATAAGTGGTGATAAAAAACCGAAATCAAAAATTGAAACATTATGGAAAAATTATTAACTGATAAGGCAAAAGAAATTGTAGAAGCAATTAAAGTTGCTACTAATGGTACATATCATTCAAAAAATGTATGGACTACTTTAATGGGATGGATTGATGAGTATGATTCCAAAGGAAGACTTGTTACTGCTGACCCTAATTGGAGAGATTCAGAAATTATAATTAATCATAAAATATATCATATAACAAGACATAAATGGATGATATATATTTGGAAGCCTGAATATAGTGAGATTGCTTCATATACTCGTTTATTGGGAGTACAAAGACAAAATAAGGTAGAAGATGTAATGATTGCTATAATTGATACAGAATCTGACTATGTTAAGGAATACTGGAAACAAAAAAAAATAATAAATAAATGATTGGATTGAAGATGTTAAAATTTTGATTAATAAAATTGATTTGGAAGAAGAAATTGAAAAACTTAACAAAGTAATTGATGGTCTTCCGAAGTTTTATTCTGATGATAAGAAAGATGATATTGAATTCGAAAAGTTATTATCTCAAATAAGTTAAATAACAACAATTTTTAACTAAAATTATTTTGAATGTAATTGAGAATAACGTATATTTGCAAAAGTAAAAACGATAGATGTTGAACTTGTTTTAGTTAGGTTGACAGAAGTGGGTCGTAAAAAGAAAAAATACACTTTACAAGTTATAACAGGTAATGCTGAATAGTCTCCGTAATGAGAAATGTGTGAAACTACTTGGTGAAAGTCCAAGAAAAACTCCTAACCGTTTTTATTTTATTAAGAAAATTAATTAGAATTAATATATTTTTAAGTTTAACAAATAAATAATTTAACATGAATTTAACAACAATTTTAATTTTATGTGGAGGATTTATTGCTTTGGTAATTGCATTACTCGCAGTATCCTATGTAAAGACTTCGCCTAATGTTGCTATGGTGATTTCAGGTTTAAGTAAAAAGCCAAGATATTTGGTTGGTAAAGGTGGATTTAGAATACCTTTGTTGGAAAAGACGGATAAATTGTATTTAGGACAGGTAACCGTTGATATCAAGACAAAGGAAGCAATTCCTACTAATGATTTCATCAATGTTTTTATTGATGCAGTTGCAAAGGTACAAGTCGATATGTCAGATGTGACATTTCCAAATGCAATTAAAAACTTTCTTAATGCACCACCTGCACAGATTGCAAAAGAAGTTCAGGATACTTTTGAAGGTAACTTGCGTGAATCTGTTGGTGCTGTTTGTTTGAAAGAATTGAATATTGATAGAGATGCGTTTTCTGACCAAGTACTTGATAAAGCGACAAAGGACTTGTCTAATCTTGGATTAAAGGTACTTTCTTGTAATATTCAGAATATTAAGGACGATAACAATCTTATTAAGGACCTTGGTGCTGATAACACGTGGAAAATTAGACAGGAAGCCGCTATTACAAAGGCTAATGCCGAAAAAGCCATTGCTATTGCAGAAGCAACTGCCGCAAAGGAGGCAAACGATGTTAAAGTTGCAAGTGATACAGCAATCGCTATGAAAAATAATGAACTTGAGATTAAAAAGGCTGAATTGAAGCAGAAAGCAGATACTAAGAATGCAGATGCTGATGCAGCATATGAAATTCAGAAGCAAGTTCAACAGGCAACTATTAATCAGAAAACAGTCGATGCAGAAATTGAAAAAACTAAGCGTGAACAAGTTCTTTCACAAGAAAAGATTGTAATTAAGGAAAATGAGTTGTCAGCAGAAATTAATAAACAAGCAGATGCTGATAAGTATAAGACTGAAATTGAGGCTGCTGCTGAACTTGAACAGAGAAAGCGTATAGCAGAAGCAGAACGTTATGAAGCGGAGCAAAAAGCCATTGCTGTTAAAACGGAAGCAGAAGCAAACAAGTATGCTAAATTGCAAGAAGCAGAAGGTATTGAAGCCATTGGTAATGCTGAAGCAAGGGCTTTGAGTGCAAAATATGTTGCAGAAGCCGAAGGTCTTGAAAAGAAAGCAGAAGCATATGAAAAGTATGGTAATGCTGCTATTATGGATATGATTGTTAAGATTCTACCTCAGATGGCATCAGAAGTAGCAAAACCGATTTCTGCTATTGATAGTGTTAATATCTATGATGGTGGTGTAGAAAAGGTTTCTGGTAATGTTCCTGCTATTTTGAAGCAAACATTTGACACAATCGAATCTGTTACAGGTGTTAATATGTCAGAAGTTATGAAGGCAGATACTATATCAGCAAAGACAGATAGAAATATTAATGTTTCAGCGGAAACGACTAAAAATGTCAAGCAGTTATTGAATGATTAACATTTTTTAATGGTACAAATTTGGTAATGTAATTTATTTATCGTAAATTTGTACCATTAATTATAATAATTTATTAATAAATAAAAAATAGGTAAAAATGAAGAAAGTTATTTTTGTGATGATGGCACTTATTAGTGCAATGTGTGTAAATGCACAAACAGTTGAGAGTTCTCGTTTTATTGATAATTGGTCAGTTGGTCTTAAAGGCGGTGCAGTTACACCTCTTAATCACGCATCCTTTTGGGGAGATATGAGAGGTATTGTTGGGCTTGAATTAAAAAAGGAAGTAACTCCTATTTTGGGTCTTGGTATTGAAGGTGAATGGACAATTAATACTTCTGGATGGGCACGTAATGTGCATAGTGCTAATGTTTTTGACCATCAGTTAGTAGGAAGTTTTATGACAGTTAATCTTATGAATGCTATTGCAGGATATAAGGGAATACGTAGATTGTGTGAGGTTGAAATCGCTGGTGGACTTGGTTGGCTACATGCATATAATACAAAGTCAGCCGATATTAACTCTTGGTACACAAAGTTTGGTACAAATGTGAATTTTAATCTTGGTGATTCAAAGGAATGGGCTGTAAGTTTTAAACCTTCAGTTATTTTTAATATGTATGATGGTTTATATACTAATTTTAATTCAAATCGTGCATATCTTGAGTTGCAAGTAGGTGTCGTTTATCGTTTCAAAAATCGTAACAAGACACATTCTTTCAAATTGTGTGATAAGGTAGCAACTCAGTCAGAGATTGATGCTCTTAATAACACGATTAATACATTGAAGTCACAGAAACCAGATACTGTCGTACAATATGTAGAAAAGGTTGTTGTTAAGGAAAAAAATGTAGAAGTTGATAATATTAAACTTAATAATGCAATTGGATTTAAGATTAATAGTTCAGACATTACTGAAACTTCATACGCAAGTCTTTCAAATATTGCTCAATGGCTTAATGATAATGAAAGTGTTAATGTTGTAATTAAGGGTTATGCCGATAAAAATACTGGAACTGCGGAATATAATAAGCGTTTGTCACTTGAAAGAGCCAATAAGGTAAAGACTATATTGATTGATACTTTTGGAATTAAAGAAGATAGACTTACGGTTCTTGGAATGGGTGATAGTGAGCAAGTATATCCAACAAATGATTGGAATCGTGTAGTAGTTTTCACAACGAAGTAAAGAATTGAAGATTATTTATAATGTTTATCTTTTCAAATTTATTTTGTTTAGATAAACATTATTTTTTTTTTAGAAATTAATATATTATGGCAACAAAAATTATTCGGTATTGTGTTTTGGAAGAAGAACATAATGGAGATAATGTTTTTAAGGTACATAGACCTTTTCCTCTTGGAAATCCATATACTCATATAAAAAATAAAGAAACAAAAGCATTAGTAAAAGTTTCAACAAGACAAGAAGCAATTAATTTATATGAGCCGTATTTTGACAAAATGCTAAAGTATGATGAAGATTTTAAAAAAGAATTTGAACGAATGGTAGATGCCTATTATAATTTTGACGAAATATATATAGGTTGCTATTGTAAATTAAATGAAACATGCCATTCTGATATAATAATAAAAAAAATTCAACAATATGTAACTAAAAAACATATTGAAGAATTACTAAAAGATAAGAAATTGAAAAAATATAAGAATTAATGTAAGTTTTTACTAAAAAATGGATTATCCTTCATTATTTGAATTGTTTTGTCAATTTCTTCACAAGTTTTATCAAAATTTTTTACATCTTCATTATCTAATGCAAACCATTCATTGTGAATTTGTTTAATTTTAAATCTGTTATGTAGAATAGACTCTAAACGGTATGGATATTCTGTTTTGTGGGTATATAATAAAGTAAGTTCATTGGAATTACCAGTTTGTAATTGTTTCATACGTTTACTAGCACAATTTCTTGAAACTCCAATTTTATACACTTCGTTGGTGTAATCGGCAATCAGATAAACACATCCATTAGATGTTTTGTTGTATATCATATGTTAATTATTATTTTTAATGATAATAACAAACGAATATGATAATTTCAAGTTTTTTAACTATAAATGTTTTGTTAATTCAAATAAAAGTTGTATCTTTGTATTCGCTAACATAAAGTTTATTTCATATGGTAAAAAGTATTTTTAAAAAAGTATGTCCTATTCATCGTTTTAGTTATAGTGGTGAAAAGTGTCCGTTTTGTGAACAGGAACGAATCAATAATCTTGTAAATAAATTTAAAGGAACTAAAATGAAACCATCAACAGAAAAAGAAAGAGAAATAACAAAAGATGATTTGAATAGATTAATAAATAAGTTTAATAAAAAAAAATAATTTTATAGTATGATTAAATTTCTTTTACAGACTGTTAATGACAGAATAAGACACGATTTTGTATTTGAATTGGAAAATGCCATAGAATATCAAAATTGGAGAGAAAATGAAATATATGCAGCATATTGTTCTTTGGAAGATATAAAAGATGGTTGCAAATTTATCGATTCTGACGAAATTTTTGATTATATACCTGTTGGTACAGTAGAATTTGTTTATGCTTTTATTGATAAATTTATTAAAGTACACGGCAGTAAAAGTATTAGACCACTTAATGTACCAAAAGAATTATTTAAGTTTGCAGGAAGAAAGATTATGAATGCATCTGTTTCGTCTGATGCAAAAATTAGGTCTTGTTTAGCAAAAAAATTGGAACAATATAAATATGTTTTTATTAAATCTAATGATATTATTAAGAGTGACCTTAATAGTAGTTATAATCCATTAGAAATAAATAATAAAAAGATTCTTCCAAATGGAAATTATCAAATAAGTGAATATATTGATATTGAAACTGAATATAGATGTTTCATTTATAACGATAAATTAATTGGTATTCAATATTATTCTGGTAATTTTGAGAAATTTCCAAATGTCCGTAGAATAAATGATATGGTAAAACATTATCAATATGATAATGGTAATGGAAAGGCCCCACAATCGTGGACTTTGGATGTTGCGGTTACTGGTAAAGGTGAAACTGTTGTGATGGAATGTCACGAATTTTATTCGTGTGGTTTGTATGGTTTTAATGATTATAATGCATTACCATATATGTTTGTTAGAACATTTAATAATATTAAAAAGAGATTGTTGCAAAAATGAAAAGTTCAGATTATCCAAATATAAAAAAATTTATAACTGATAATCATAGTTGTCTTGGTTTCGATAAAACTCACGATGTTATCAATATGATGGATGACAATAATACAAGTGAAAAGGATTTTTTAATAACATTCGAAAATATACTTCCAAGATTATTAGAAAGTTTTAAGTTAAAAGAACATTTAGCCGAAAAATTGCGTACTTTTTATTTAAAAATTAGATAATTTTTCTTATTTTTTTCATTCGTCATACTAATTATTAGTATGACTAAGATGATTAAGAAATAAATTAAAATATTATGAATATAGTAATAAGAAAAGAAAAAAATTATTCTAATAAGCGGTATAATTGTAATAATAATGTTATTTATTCAATATCAAATGAACGTGATTGCGATGAAGCCATAAAATTGTCCAAATATTATGATAGTAGTTTGTTTATTGAAATAAGTTATGATAATGGTGAAACTGAATATGTCGATTTACAATCATATATAAAATGTGGGGATAAAATTGAAACTAACAAGATAACACCACATAATCATGATGAAAATATAAAGTCTTTAGCAGATGTTTTAGTAAAAGAACAGAAAAACGAATGTATAAATAAAATATTAAATGGCGCAGACCCCCAGACTTTATATGATAAGTTACCTTTATTTTTTAAATGGAATGGTGCAAATTTGATAGAAGTAGTAAATTGTAAGAATGTAAGAAATATAACTCAAGTTAAACCAAAAGTATATATTGCACCATTTGTTGAAAAAGATGGCGAACTAGCAGATGAAATGATGGGTTTGATACTTAAAAAAGCGTCTGCATCAGCAACTAATTCTGCAAATAATATTTTAAAAACTTTTAATAAGAAATTAAAAAGTGATATATCAATTAGTAAAACACAAATTGTAAATATTTAATATTTTTTAATATCCATAATTTTGTATTATGGATATTTTTTTGTATCTTTGTATCATAAATTAAAAGAATGAATTTATGAAGAAAGAAACATTTGAAAGTATTAGAGAAAAGGGTTTGTTACTATATGAATACATGCGTGGTTCACATAGTTATGGTTTAAATACTCCTGAATCAGATGTTGATACTGGTGGGGTATATTTAGCACCTGCTGAACAACTTCTTGGCTTGGGTCTCGACTATCAAGACCAAGTTGAAAGTGAAACACATGATGACGTTTGGTTTGAAATGAACAAATTTATGAAATTGCTCTTATCATCTAACCCAACGGTGCTTGAAAGTTTATTTATTCCAGATGATTGTATTTTATATGAGCATCCTATTATGACAGAAATCAAGAAACATCGTGATAAGTTTATAACAAAGAAATGTTTTGATTCATTTGGTGGTTATGCAGTTTCACAAATTCGTAAAGCGAGAGGTTTAAATAAAAAAATTGTTAATCCTGTAACTGAGCGTAAAGAGCCTCTTGATTTTGCATATACGTTTTTTAGACAAGGTTCTACCAAGATTGAGAACTGGTTAGAACATAGAGGATTATTACAGCGTTATTGTGGTCTTGTTAATATTCCTAATATGGATAATACTATGGGAGTGTATTATGATTGGGGTAATCATTTTTTGAATGAAAATGTAAAGTATTCTCAATTAGTAGACTGCTATCACTCTTTTGAAGAAGATGATACAATTGAATTTATTAGAAAACGTAAAAAGATAGTTTCAGACTTAGAGGAAATGTATAAATCTGATGACAATTCTCTTGTTAATGAATATGAAACTAACTTAGTTGCTATTGACCATGATATCTATTGCACACAATTAGGTAATATGGTTAGATTTATCTGCGATTTTTATCGAGTTTCAGTTAATGATGGAACATTTGAAAAATGGTTTAATGAACAGAAACCGATTGGTTATAAAGGAATGGTTGGTGAAGATAAGTTATCTAATGAATTAAGACTATCTTCAGTATCCAAAGGAGAAAAACCTATTTGTTATATAAATTATAATAAGGATGGATATAGTCAGCATTGTCGAGAGTATAAGGAATATAAGGAATGGGAAGAAAAAAGAAATCCTGTAAGATACAAGAGTAATTTAAATAAGAATTATGATGCAAAAAATATGATGCACTCGTTTAGGTTACTTCAAATGTGTATTGAAATTGCAAATGGTGGCACATTTAATGCTGATAGACGTGGCATTGATAGAGAATTTCTTCTTAATGTAAAAAATCATAAATATGAGTATGAAGAAATAATTGAAATGCTGGATAAAAAGAAAGAGGAAATGGATAAAGCAATTTCCGAATCCAAAATTCCAGATGATATTGATGTTAATTTTGTCAATCAATTGTTGATTGATATTCGTAAGAAGCAACTTAATCTGTAAAATTTTATATTTTTTAACTCTTATAATTTTGTATTATAAGAGTTTTTTTGTATCTTTGTATAAATAAAATTAAAAATATAATGAAAGAAACTGATATTGAGTTAGGTAAAGAACTCGTTCTAAATTATTATAAGATAGGACATTGGTATTGCTTTAATACACCAGATACTTGTGCCAATATAATTAAATATCTTAAAGTAGAGAA